>MHPA01000025.1:51312-70009 GCA_001820255.1 Candidatus Staskawiczbacteria bacterium RIFCSPLOWO2_01_FULL_38_12b
TCTCTGGGTAATAGACCTGTTGCGAAATAAGAATCTACTGCAAATTCCACATTTTTGCCCAAAATTTGCAATAATTTTTCAATTTAGCGAAGCTAAATCTCAAAATTCTATCAAATTTTCGGCTAAAAATCTGAAATTTTCGTTGCGATTCTTATTTCGCAACAGGTCTAATATATAGACATAGGGTATCACCTTTTATATGAAAAAAATAGTTATTACTTCTGGTTACTTCAACCCCCTGCATATTGGACACGTGAATTTAATGAGAGAAGCTAAAAAACTTGGCGATTTTTTGTTAGTCATTGTAAATAATGACCAACAAGTAAAGATAAAGGGAAGTATTCCATTTATGAATGAAAAAGAAAGGATTGAGATAGTAAAAGATATTAAGCATGTAGATGCTGTTTTTTTATCCATAGACGAGGATAAAAGCATTGCAAGAAGTTTGGTAGTCATTGCTGGTCAGTATAAAGGAGAATTCTATTTTGCCAAGGGTGGCGACAGAAATGCGGATAATATCCCGGAAGAGGAAAAAAAGGTGTGCAAAAAGTTTAACATTAAAGTAGTCAATGGCGTGGGTGGGAACAAGGTGCAAAGTTCCTCTGGATTATTAGGTCAAATTAAGATTGAAAATGTTTGAGAATATAAAAATCATTTTTGTAAATCCCAGGATATTATTTCTAAAAAATATTGGGGTTCGGCAAACAATTGTTAAAAATACTTTTTGGTTAACAGTGGCCGAAGTTATAACCCAGATTTTAAAGCTGGTTTTAATTATTTATACGGCCAGAATTTTGGGTGCCATAGAATATGGAAAGTTTTCTTTCGCTTTATCCTTCGTGGCAATAGCTGTTATTTTTTCTGAATTGGGCCTGCCTGATATTATTACCAGAGAGTTATCACGGAACCAAAATTTGGAAAAAGAATACTCGTCAATTATCTCTCTGAAAGTTTTTTTAAGCATAGCGATGATGTTGTTGATTTATATAGTTTCTTTTTTTATTACTTCAGACCCGGTTATCAGGTCTTCCATCTGGCTTCTGTCGTACTTTATTTTGATCACCAGTTTCTTAAACATACTATATGCCTTTTTCCGCGCTCGTCAGAAAATGGAGTACGAGGCAATATCTAAAATAATTCAATACATAATTTTGACCAGTTTTGGTTTTTTGGTTCTTTTATTGGCGCCATCAATAAAAAATTTGAGTTATGCTTACTTAATCACTAATTTAGCAGTTTTAATTCTTATCCTGTTCTTTTTTAATAGATTTGTAAGTCCGCTAAGGATTAGTTACGATAAAAAAGTTTGGAAAAAATATTTAAAATCTTCTTGGCCCCTCGCAGGAGGGCTTATCATTAGTTGGATATACGTTTCGGTTAGCTCTATAATGCTTGGATATTTTGGCTATAATATAGAAAACGGTTGGTATAATGCCGCTTATAAAATCATTGGCGCTATCGCTATTTCCGCAGTCTTAATTTCAAGGAGCTTTTTTCCAGTTTTGAGCAAGTTTTCTATAGAATCAAAAGAAAAGATAAAAAAAGTTTGGAATTATCAAAAAGAGTTAATGATAATTTTTGCCTTTCCGATAATAATAGGAGGAATAGTCTTGGCTCCGAAAATAATTTCTTTTTTCTATGATTCAAGTTATTATCCGTCAATTTTCGCTTTTCAGTTGTTAGTTTTTGTTTCTGGGGTTGATTTTCTTTATTATCCCTATGCTTCAGCGTTAATAATTTTTAATCATGAAAAAAGAAATTTTGGCTTGATAATCATAGGATTAATCATAAGTATTATTTTAAATATCTTTTTAATTCCCAGATATACTCTTTATGGGGCGGCTACATCTGTATTGATAAGTTCTGTGATAGTTCTATTATTAGCAATTATAGCTACAAGAATTTATACCCCTATCCGTCCATTTAATGCAGAAATGTTAAAAACCTTTGTAGCTGTTATCTTTTCCGGACTAGTAATGTTTTTTTTAATTAGTATGCCTAAAATTTATAATCTTAATTTTATATTGGTAATAATTATTGGCATGATTTCTTACTTTTTGGTTCTTTTTGCTTGCTACAAGACCCTAAGGATAAATAAATTACTGTCTCCATGGATTTAGAAAAGTTTTGAGAAACCCTTGTAAAACCATGGCCAAAACATGGAAATTGCCCGAATAAGCTGGGTCTTGTGGCAGAGACAATAGAAAATTTTTAATCAGCAAGTCTATATAATGGAAATAATAAAAACAAATTTTAACATAGAAAGTCCATTAGTTTCAGTAATTATCCCCACCTATAACAGAAAAGAGTTAGTTGCACGGGCAGTTAATAGTGTTTTTGAGCAAACGTATAAAAATATTGAAATAATAGTTATTGATGATGCTTCCGATGATGATACATTCGAAGTTATCCGTGAATTAAGTAAGAAAGATGCAAGGATGTTCATTTTAAGAAATGAAACAAATTTAGGTTTGGCAATAACTTTAAATAAGGCTATACAATTTTCTCACGGTGAATATATTGCCAGATTAGATGACGATGATTTTTGGTGTAACATAAAAAAACTAGAGAAACAAGTAGACTTTTTAGAAAAAAATAAAGAATATGCCTTGGTCGGTGGAGGTGCTGTTAAAATAAACAAGGAGGGAAAGCAAATCCTAAGATATCTGTTGCCGGAACATGATGAAGATATCAGGGAAAAAATATTGATAGATGGTGTGTTTGCCCACGTAACAGTCCTTTTTAGAAAAAGTGTTTTTGAGGAATCAGGTGGTTATGATGAAAATTTAAATGGATTTGAAGATTGGGATTTATGGCTGAAACTAGGAAAGTTTGGCAAACTTTATAACTTTCAGGAATACTTTACGACATATTCAGGACATCAAAAAAATAATCTTGGTTATCTTGATAAAAAAAATAACAGAAAAGAAAAATTAGATATAAGCATCGCATTAAAAAAAAGATACAAAAATTATTATCCCGGATACAAAAAAGCCATTTTGTCTTGCTGGATTAGTTATTTTTATTCTTTTTTGCCCTTTTTACAGAGATTTTACCCGTTATTAGTAAAAGTTAAAATGTTTTTTCTGAATAATTATTATATAAAAATTCCTAAGAAAAATGAGTTTTAAAAAAGAAAAGATTTGTGTTATTGGTGCAGGTTATGTGGGATTAGTTTCTGGAACTTGTTTTGCCCAGATTGGACACAGGGTTGTTTGCGTTGATAATAATAAAGAGAAAATAGAAAACTTGGAAAAAGGCATTTTACCCATCTATGAGCCTGGATTGGAAAAGATGATATCAAAAAACAAAAGAGAGGGCAGGTTATCTTTTGCTACAAGCATAGCCCAAGGCGTTGGAGAATCTAATATTATTTTTATTGCTGTTCATACTCCCACAAAAGAAAACGGCGAAACTAATTTACAATATGTGGAAGATGTTTCAAGGGAAGTGGCAAGAGCGATGGATAAGTATAAGGTTTTAGTAAGTAAGAGCACAATGCCGGTCAATACCGGTCAAAAAATAAAAGAAATAATTACAAAATACTGTCCTAAGGGTCTTGCATTTGATATTGTCAGCAATCCTGAGTTTTTGAAAGAGGGCACGGCCATAAAGGATTTTTTAGAACCAGACAGGATTGTAATTGGAGTTGAAAGTAAAAAAGCAGAGAAAATTATGAGGGGGATTTATAAACCAATCAAGTCTCCCATTATTTTTACCTCTATAGAATCATCGGAAATCATCAAGCATGCTTGTAATGCATTTTTAGCAACAAAAATTTCTTTTATTAATGCCATTGCCAATATCTGTGAAAAAAATAGCGCCAACGTTGAGGAAGTGGCAATGGCAATGGGGCTGGATAAAAGAATCGGGTCGGATTTTTTGAAAGCAGGGATTGGTTTTGGGGGAAGTTGTTTCCCAAAAGATGTGGACGCTTTTATCAATGTTGCTAAAAAAAGCGGTTATGAATTTAACTTGTTAAAGGAAGTTAAAAAAATAAATAAAAAACAGCGGGAGATTTTTTTGGATAACATTATCAGACATGTGCCAGATATAAAAGGCAAAAACATAGCAGTGTGGGGACTTTCTTTTAAGCCTGATACAGACGATATGAGAGAAGCTCCCTCTGTTGATATTATAAACGGTCTTATTGCGCAAGGGGCTATTGTTAAGGCATTTGACCCGGTGGCAATAAAAAAATCCAAGGAAATTTTTAAAGATGAAATTATGTATTGCAAGGATGCCAAAGAAGCTTTAAGAGATTCTGTCGCCTTGGTTGTTTTGACAGAGTGGGGGCATTTTAAAAAAATAAAGCCGGAAGAAATCAAAAAACTAATGAAATTTCCTAGAATTTTTGACGGAAGAAATATTTTTCCTCTAAGAAAAATGGCTGATTTGGGATTTGATTATCATTCAATAGGGAAAAATAAAAAATAATATTCAAATTATGAAAATAAATACGCTACGCATAAGAAGAAAGATACCGGAATTTATCAAAAAACCTTTTAGGTGGATTTGGCACCAGTGGAATATTAAATTAGAGGAAGACCTAATAAGGTATTTGATGGAATATTTTTCCATCAATAGGAAAGTAACGATGCGTCTGTTAAAATCTGGGGGACTATTGAGCGCTGATTTATGGTACGCTCTAAATCCGAAAACAACCGAAGAAATTAAAAGTTTTTATCAAGAAACCCCTTTCTATGTATTTAATCTTATATTTTGGCATGCCACAAGAGAGCAAAGAGTATTACGTTCTGAAATTATCGGATTGGCAAAAGGTAAGGTTTTAGATTACGGCGGAGCGGTAGGAGATATGTGTATGATGGCGGCTGACAAAAAATTAGAAGTAGATTATGCCGATTTACCTGGCAGAACTTTTAATTTTGCAAAATGGTTGTTTAAAAAAAAGGGTTATAATATTTTAATGATTGATTTGTCTTTGGATAAAATCTCCCAAAAGTATGATACGATTTTTTGTATAGATGTGATAGAGCACGTTATTTGCCCCAAAGAATTATTAAAAGATTTTGTTGACCACTTGCATAATAACGGACAACTAATGATAACAGAATTAGATCCCACCATACATGAGGGGGTTCCATTTCATTTTGAATTAGGATTTAACGGCGAAGAATATTTGAAATCATTAGGAATGGTAAAAACCGATAAATCGTACTTATGGATAAAGCGTTTAGAAGATTAATAGTCTGTCTATTGGTATAAAAATATGAAAGGTAAAATTAAAAAAATTCTTATCACTGGTTCCAGTGGCACCATTGGCACACGGCTTTTCGAAGAGCTTTTAGCTTTAGGCTACGATGTAATTGGTTTTGACAGGAATCATAACAAGTGGAACAGTAGTTTAAACAAGCTTACTATAATAGGAGATTTATTAAAAAAAGAAGATATAGAAAAAATTCCGGCAGGTATTGATATGGTTGTTCATTTTGCGGCCAACGCACGGGTATACGATTTGGTGCTAATACCGAGTTTGGCTTTAGAAAATATAGTTACTACATATAATGTTTTAGATTTTATCAGAAGGAATGGTATAAAAAGAGTTATTTTTTCTTCAAGCAGAGAAGTATATGGAAATAAAAAAGAAATTGTTTCTAAAGAAACAGATGTTAATATTCAATTGTGTGAAAGTCCTTATGCGGCAAGTAAGGTTTCAGATGAAGCATTAGTATATTCTTTTTCAAAATGCTATGGCATAGATTACATCGTTTGCAGGTTTTCTAATGTGTATGGTATGTATGATGAAAGCGAGAGATTTATTCCGCTTATGATTAGAAAGTTAAAAAAAAATAGAGACGTAGAAATTTTTGGAAAAGATAAGGTATTAGATTTTACCTATATTGATGATTGCGCAGGAGGAGTTATTAAGTGTATAGAAGAATTTGATAATGTAAAAAATAATGTTTTTAATATCGCCTCTGGGAAAGGAACAAATCTTGTTGATGTGGCTAAGATTATTAAGAAAAGTTTAAAGAGTAGAAGTCAAATTTTAATAGGAAAGAACCGGCAGGGGGAAGTTGTAAAATATGTTGCCGACATTTCCAAAGCACGGAGATGTTTTGGCTATAAACCGATTTATGATATTAAAGATGGCTTATATTACGCTATAGAATGGTATTCAAATAACAGTTATTTTAATAGACAACCATGAAAAGATTTTTCGAAATAACATCAAATTTAATTGGTGATTTTTTAAAGGCATCGCACTTTTTAAAAGAGGGCAAATCTGTCGGTATTTTAAAAAGAGTAAAAATATTTTTCCTTTATTTGAAATTTACCCTTAAAGATTACATTTTTGTTAAAATTTTGAAAAAATCCATAAACCAAGAAAATTTTTTGGAATACCATATTGTTTTTCCTAGTTATAATGTTTTTAGGTTTTTATTCTCAGAAATTTTTATACAGGAAGAATATTTTTTTAAATCAGAAAAAGTAGATCCACTTATAATTGATTGCGGAGCAAATATAGGAATTTCGGTATTATTTTTTAAATTTCTTTATCCTAAATCTAAAATTATTGCTTTTGAACCGGATGATAAAAATTTCGCTTTTCTTAAAAAAAACGCAGAGCTGAATAATCTTCCTGATGTTGAAATTAAAAATTTGGCATTGTCAGATAAAAAAGGAGAGATAACTCTTTATTCAGATCCCGTAAACCCATACCTTAATACTGCTATAAAGGGCGTTATTTCGGAGAATAGGATTATTGTAAAAAATGTTGCTTCTGTGCTTTTGTCCGATTTCATAAATCAGGAAGTGGATTTATTAAAAATTGACATAGAGGGTTATGAACAAAAAGTGTTGGCAGATATTGTTGAAAAAAGTAAATTATCTATGGTAAAACAAATTTATATAGAGTACCATGCCTTTTCAGAGAAAAACTCCGACATAACAAAATTTTTGAATATTTTAGAGGGGAGAGGGTTTTACTGCAGGGTAACGGGCGCTAATAATTCAATTATTTATGCGTTCAGAGACAAAAACAGATAGAGACGGTTGCAAAACTCTCTTTTGAGGATAAACTTCTGTTTTTCAGAAATTAAAATTTGATCTGCCTGTACGAAAGCAGACAGGTAGAATTTGGCAGGGTTGCGAGGGTTTTCTTCGCAAAGAAACCCCCGACCTAGGTTTATGCTTGCCATAAGTTGAGAAATTATAGCAAATTTTTAGTTGAAAAACAGAAGTTTAGACCAAATATGGAGTTTTGCAACCATCTCATAATACTATCCCAAAGAAATTCGCGGCACAAGATTCGATTTTTATCCAATAGACCTGTTGCGATTCTTATTTCGCAACAGGTCTATTGATAAATATGTCGCTACTCTTGATTGATGTATATTTTCAAAACATTAATGCTTAATTCAATTAAATTTTTTTTTATTGCCAATTCATCAGAGTCTTTGTTTAAAAAAACCGCCAAGGGCAGTTTTTGGTTATTGGTTTTTAGGATACTTGATCAATCCTTCGGGCTTATTGGGACAATAATATTGGCAAGGTTATTAGCGCCTTCGGACTTCGGTCTTTTTGGTATAACACTTTTGGCAGTTTCCTTTTTGGATACTTTTTCTCAAACAGGTTTCCAGCCTGCGTTGGTTCATAAAAAGGGAGATATAAGGCCATACCTTGATACCAGCTTTATTATACAGGCCGTAAGGGGATTTTTAATTGCATTAACAATATTTGTGTCTGCCCCATATATAGCAATATTTTTTAAGGTAGAGGCAGCAGTGCCAATTTTAAGAATAATTGGTTTTGCAATTTTTATACAAGGATTGGAAAATATTGCTACGATTTATCTGCAAAAAGAGCTGGAATTTAAAAAATATTTTATTTACCAAATAAGCGGAACGTTTGCAAAGTTTTTTATTTCTGTTATTTTGGCTCTTATTTTCCGCAACGTATGGGCGCTGGTTATAGGATTTTTAGCCGGAACTATTTTAAGATGCTTTGTTTCTTATGTGGTATATTTTTATAAACCTCGCTTAATTTTTGATTTTGCAAAAGCAAAAGAACTTTTTGGTTACGGTAAGTGGATTTTCGGCTCAAATATTATTAGTTTTTTTGTGACCCAAATTGATAGTTTTTTTGTCCAAAAATTAATTGGAGTGGTTGGACTCGGCTTTTACCAGATATCCTACAAAGTACCAAGTATTCTGAACATGGAAATATTAACCGCCGCTGCGTTTCCGGCATACGCTAAAATTCAAGACGATATATCAAAATTAAGGGACGCATACTTAAAGATTACAAAGATTTCTTTTATTATTTTAATGCCGATGGCTGGGGGAATTTTTGTCATAGCTGCTGATTTTATAACATTATTTTTAGGAGAAAAATGGCTGCCGTCACTTTGGCCAATGAGAATACTTTCTTTATCTGTTTCAATGTGGATGGTGGCTGTAGTTTCAAATTATATGTTTTTGGCAATAGGAAGGCCAAACGTAACAACAAGGTGGACATCGATAAAGCTTCTAATATTGCTTATTTTTCTGTATCCATTTATTATAAAATACGACATTACGGGGGCTTCAATCGTAGTTTTGGCAAGTTCTTTGGTTGCAACTTTCGGACTGGCTTTTGAAGCTATTAAAGCTATAAAATGCGGTTTTATACAATTTATAAACAATGTTATTTTTTCTTTTATAAATGCCTTAATTATGGCTGTTTCTGTTTATTTCTTAAAAGGATATTTCCCAGACGGAATTTTGGGCTTTTTAACGACTGTTTTAGCTGGAATTTTAATTTATTTTTTCTTGACACTCATTTCTGATAAAATTTTTAATGATAAGGCATTTTTGCTTGTAAAAGAAACTGTAGGTTTACTCAAATAACATTGGATCAAACTATTAAAATAATACATCATATGAATCATACCTTAAAAAATGTTGCCAGATATTTTAAAAGTATTGCTTTAATATTAATAGAATATCCATTCAGAAGTAAAAGAAAAGCAGAGGCCAATAAAAATTTACAAAAATTAATCAAAGGTAAAAGCATTATTAAACTTCATGTGGGTTGCGGTGCCAGAACTCTTGCGGGATGGATAAATATAGATCTGCATTATCATCCTTATGAGAATTATTTAAAATCTTTTGGAGAAAAATACTATTCAAAAGAAATTCGCGGCACAAGATTCGATTTTTATCCAATGGATGTGACAAAAGAAAAACTGCCGTTTGGCAATAATTCAATTGATGTAATTTTTCACGAAGATTTTATTGAGCATATAGAACAAAGAAATCAAATATCTTTTCTTGCAGAAACATTGAGAGTTTTAAAAAGGGGAGGAGTCCATAGGATCAATACCCCGAATCTTTTATCTTCAATGAGGGATCATTCAGACTTTTCCAAGGGATTTTTGGGAGTTTATTTTGGAGAATGGGATAATCATCTCCATAAGAATGTATTAACGCCCAACACCCTTCAAGAGCTAGCATTGATGGTCGGCTATTCAAAAGTAATATTTAATAATAGGGACGAAAGTATTTCAAAATTAATACCTAAAGAATTCAGGCCTGGTCCTGATAGGTCAGTCGACGGTAATATTTTTGCAGATTTAATAAAATAAGAAGATGAAACTTTTAATCATTTACCATGGCGGATTAATGTCCTGCGCTAAATCTATTTTCCGAGAATATGCCGCCCAAGGCGTTGATTTAACAGTAATTGTACCGTCTAAAATTGCGGCTGGTTCAATGTATTCTTCATCGGGTTATTCTTCCTATAGTAAAAATGACAACGAAAAAACGTATCGTTTTTTCCCCGTCAAACTGCGAAAGCCAGACAGCTACGGAGAAGGATTTAAATTTTTTCAATTGTTTTTTGCAATTAAAAAAATAAAACCGGATTTAATACACGTCTTTGATGAATACTCCAGCTTTTATCTGTTTCAAACAATGTTATGCAGGTATTTGCTGTTTGGCAAAAAAATTCCGGTACTATCTTACACTTTTCAGAATATTGCATTTAAAACTCCGCCTCTTATATTTAAAATATCTTTAAGATTTTTTAAGCGCATTGCTTATAGGGTTTTATACTTTTTTATATTTTTTTACAATAAAAAAGCGCTAAATGGTGTAACCACATCCAATTTTGAAGCAATTTCAAACATTAAAAACAGTGGATTTTCTGGCCCGCAAAAGAGAATTTTTTGGGGAATTGATTTTAATATCTTTTTTCAAAAAGATAAAAATCTATGCAGGGAAAAGCTGAGCATTCCAAAGAATATAAAATTAGTCGGTTATTTTGGAAAATTAGTCCAAGAAAAAGGGGTAGGGGAGATAGCTATTGCCGCAAGTAAAATAAAGGATTGCCATGTGATGTTTGTCGGCGATGGAGATTTTAAAGAAGAACTAAAAAAAATGACAGGTTCTTTAAATATAACGGAAAGAGTTTATTTTTATGATAGCGTAAAAAACCAAGAATTAGTAGATTATTATAATTGCCTTGATGTTTTTGTTTTGGCATCAAAAACCACTACTGATTGGAAAGAGCAATACGGCAGAGTTTTAGTTGAGGCAATGGCTTGTCATATTCCGGTTGTCGGATCTTCGTCAGGGGCGATACCCGAAGTTTTGGAGGGTTATCCTAAAAGTTTAATTTTTCAGGAGGGCGATGCAAATGATTTAGCAGAAAAGATAAAAATGACCCAAGATTTAAAATTCCCAGAAAATTTTAATATTGAAAAGTTTTTAGAAAAATTTAGTGTTGAGAATTTTGTTTCAAAACATATAGATTTCTATAAAAGAATCATCCAGTAAAAATCAATTACGCCCATTTTTATTTATCTCTTGCCTTACAAAATCGGCAATTTTGCCATTTAAATGAATTTCATCTGCCACATATTCTTTTAATAAAAACCCGTTTTTATCAGAAACTTTTGGATATATGTTTATATATGGATACCCGTTGTTTTCGCAGAATTTTTTCAATCTATCATTGAATTCCCCGTATATATCGCTTCGCATGCTGTCTGTGCCATAGAAAAGAGATTTATCAAGATATTTTATCTCTCTGGCGCCCGGCATTCCATATACGTATAATGTAATGCCCATCTGTCTTATTTCTTTTAACACGCAGCCGTAATTAAAAATAGTTTGGTCAATAAGTTTTGGAATGGTTATTTTTTTTTGTTGTTTTTCATACTGATAACTCATGTGGATTCTGCAGTCTATTTCTCCAAAAGAGAGCATGACAATATCTCTTTTAGTGTTGAGTTTTCTTAAAATCTTAAATAATTTTTCATTTGATTTTGTCAAGCTGACTTTTTTATTGAGGTTGTGCATGGTTGCAGCTCCCAAAAAGTGCGCAATAAACTGTTTTTTGTTATAAAAAACAGTGGAGTGACTATCTCCTATCACATGAATTAGCGGTATGTTGTATGTCCTGGAATGAATATAGTTATAAACATCAAAAGTTTTATTGGATGTTTTGCCTACAAAAATTAACATCGGACGAGGCAGTTTGTGAACTAGTTTTTTTATTTGAGCAATTAACATAGTATTTATTACTGAAATTTTATCATTAGTTTAAGCAAAAATCAATTTTTTTACTTTAACATATGTGTAAATGCGTGGAATTTTACCGATTTAACGCATTGATTTTCCGTACATATTGTGCCATAATGAAAAACATAAAATTATATTTTATGGCGATAAAAATGGAAGCGAAAAAATTTATTCCCGTTGCCAGCCCCGCTCTTATCGGCAACGAAAAAAAGTACGTTTTGGATTGCTTAAAAACCAATTGGATTTCTTCAACTGGCAAATATGTTAATCTTTTTGAAAGAAAATTTTCGGAATATATTGGAGTAAAACATGCCATAACCTGTAGTAACGGAACCGTAGCTTTGCACCTTGCCTTACTGGCTCTTGATATTAAAAACGGGGACGAGGTAATGTGCCCCACTCTTACCTATATAGCTACTGCCAACAGCATTTTGTATGTAGGAGCTAAACCCATTTTTGTAGATTGCCAGCAGGATACATGGAATATAGACCCTGATAAGATTGAGGGAAAAATTACTAAAAAAACGAAAGCAATAATAGTCGTTCATCTTTATGGAAACGCTTGCGATATGGAGGCTATTATTAAAATAGCCAAAAGGCATGGCCTGTATATCATAGAAGACAGTGCAGAGGCGCTTGGCTCAAAGTACCTGCCTGCCGATAGGCAAGGTAAAGAAAAAATGTGCGGCTCCTTTGGTGATATTGCGACATTCAGTTTTTTTGGTAATAAAGTTATAACTTCGGGAGAGGGAGGAATGGTAGTCACCAATAATGACGAATTCGCAAAAAAAGTAGCATTATTAAAAAATCAAGGCATGGATACCAACAAAAGATATTGGCATCCAGTTTTAGGATATAACTACCGTCTCACTAATGTTCAGTCGGCAATCGGGCTTGCTCAGCTTGAAAATGTCAAAAAATTTATTGCCAAGCGCCGCCAGATTGCAAAAATGTATAGCCATTACCTTAAAAATATAGAAGGAATCACTCTTCCCACAGAGAAAGATTATACGTTTCATTCTTATTGGATGTATTGCATTCTGATAGAAAAAGAATACGGGGTGGACCGGGATCGATTAATGGGTCTTTTGGAAAAACAAGGTATTCAAACGCGCCCGTTTTTTTACCCTATTCACACCATGCCAGCTTATCAATCTTTGCATCATTATGGTTTGGATGTTTCAAAAGAAATTTCAAGAAAGGGAATTAATTTGCCAACATTTTATAATCTTGGCGAGGATCAGATAAAATATATAGCTCACCAGTTAGTAAGATTGAAAAAAGATATTATTAAAAATAAGCAAGGCGCAGAATATATTATTAAAAGCGTGGACTCTGGTGACGAAAAAAAGTTGGCATCTTTTTTTAAAGTTATAAAAAAACACAACTTACATAACTTTTTTCACCCGCATCCTTTTAATCTTAAAACAGCAAAAAAAATTATCGAAATTTCAGAGTCAGACAAAAGTGATTTGTATTACTTAGTTTTGGATAAAAATGAACAAATAGCGGGGTATTTTATGTTAAGGGGTTTTGACGAAGGCTATTCTGTGCCTTCATTTGCAATTGTGGTGCATCCAGATTATATGAATAGGGGGATAGGCAAACAGGTAACAATAGTGGCAATAAAAATATGTGAAAGGTTAAAGATTGGGAAAATGATGCTTAAAGTATATGAGGATAATATAGTAGCCCAAAAAATGTATCGTTCCCTTAATTTTACATTTTCTAAATCTGATAAGAAAGATGAATTAGTAGGGCGTTTAAATATAAGATGAAAGTAGGAATATTCGTTTATTTCATACCTATCGGAAAATCAGGGGGGGTACAGCGATACGCAGAGCAACTGACTTTTGCCCTTGGAAAGTATTCTGACCTTGAAGTGGTGGTATTTTGCGCCCCCCAAAATAAAGAGCTTTTCTTGCAATATGCCACCAATAAGGTATCAATAGTAGTATTGCCAAAAAGATGTAAATATCTTAGGGCGCTTACTAATAACCGGTACATCCGTAAAAGCCCTTTTTTTTCAGAATTGGCAAAAAAGATATTTTATAATCGGTATTCTTCAAGAATTATGGATTGGCTGGGCGACTATAAACATATGATTGAAAAAAAAGTTGACGTAATTCATTTTCCCTATCAGGTTTTAGACAGGTACGATTTTAATATCCCGACATTAATTACCCTGCACGACCTCCAGCAAAAATACTTTCCGGAATTTTTCACTAAAGATGAAATTCAAGAAAGAGATATTCATTTTAAAAAATCAGCCGAGCTTGCCTCCAGAGTCATTGTATCTTTTGAACATGTTAAAAAAGATATCGTACATTTTTACGGAATATCTCCCGGAAAAATAGATGTTTGCAATTTGGGATATGATGCAAGGCCGGGTGCGGATACTGGGAAATTCCCACAGATTCTTAAAAAATATAATATTCCACAAGAGTATTTATTTTATTCCGCTCTTACGTGGAAGCATAAAAATCATATCGGTTTGATTAGGGCGTTAAAATTGTTGCATAATACATATAATAAAAAAATACATTTAGTTTGCACCGGCGCTAAAAGCGATTTTTATTCAAAAATCAGGCTGGAAATAGAGAAATTGGGATTAGAAGAATATATAACGTTTACCGGTTTTGTGTCAGAAGAAGAACTGCAAATATTGCTTAAGAAGGCCAAGTTGGTTGTAATTCCCACCCTTTATGAAGCCGGAAGCTATCCTCTTATGGAGGCCATGATTCACGGAGCGCCGGTAATTTGCTCTAATGTTACTTCTTTGCCGGAGCAGATTGGAGACCAAAGATTTATTTTTGATCCCCATGACACCGCCCAAATGGCTGATAAAATGTATCAAATGATTACTGACGAAGCATTAAGGGCGGAAAACATTGAAAACAGCAAACAGCAAATCAAAAAACTTGAATGGAGAAATAGGATAATTAATTTTACTAATTCCTACCAAAAGGCTTTAAATTAAAATATGAATGAAAAAATTTCAAGGGAAAATATAAATGAAATAATAGAAGACAAGGATTACAAAGAAAAAAAGATAAAATTTTTTCGTAAATTAGCCTTAGATAATTTACCGGAAATGCGACTTTTATTTAAAGGGGGGAAATTATGGAAAAAAGAAAAATGGAGAAATGTAGTGGAACATTGCTTGGTAGAGGCAGCTGTGGCCGATGGATTATCAGAAATATTGGATTTAGACGAACATGATAGGGAGGAGTTGATTAAGGCCTCTTTTTGCCATGATTGGGATAAAAGAATGGAGAAGCGCCCCACAGATTTTATTGAGGACGAAAAAGAAAAAGCACTTGATTTACTAAAGAAAGTCAATCCTGATACAAATCTTTTAGGAGCAACTAAACCCGAATTTATTGAAAAATTTTTAAAAGGCGAGACAACTTTTTTGGAAAGACTACAGCTCTATATTGACAACATAACAAGTGGAAGCAATATTATGCCTTTTAGAGAAAGACTTGCGCAAGCAGTATTCAGGAATCCGGAAAATGTCAAAAAATTTGGCGCCACTGATTACTGGGAAAAAAATTCAGAAATAACGGCTAAAATAGAAGAAGAAATTTTTATGATTCTTAAATCAAAAAATATTAATGTTAACTTGCCAGAGGAAATCCCAAACTTTATAAGCCAAAAGTTAGAAGAGACGATAAAAGATTTCAAAATTAAAAAAATAATAATATAAGAAATACCATGGAACAAAAAATCAATATTATCGGTTATGGTTTTGTAGGGCAAGCTACTGCCATAGGATTAACGAAATTGGGTTATCAAGTAACGGCCTATGATATTTCCCAAAAAGAAAATATTTATAATGCACAAGAATTTAAAAAAATTGATTTAAAGATTGGGAACATTCTTCCAGGAGAAGGCATCAATATTATCTGCATTGCGGACAAAACGCTTGATGATGGAAAGCAGGAAATAAGCCATGTGATTGAAGTAATAAATAGTTTGCACGGTAAAGGGGTCACCATTTTAAGGACTACCGTACTGCCCGGCTTTTTTTCAAACAATAATGTTGATTTTTATTGGCCAGAATTTCTTCTTGAGAGGAACGCAATTGATGATTTTATGAATCCCGGGATAATTGTTGTCGGCCGTAAAGACGGAAAAAAGTTTCCCTTCGAAGATCATTTTTCGGTTTACTACTGCACGCCAAAAGAGGCCAGCCATATAAAGTATCTGCATAATATCTGGAATGCCTTGCGCATCGCTTTTGTCAATGAATTCGGGGATAACCTCATAAAAGAGGATATTAATAAGCAGAAAGTTATAGATTTTTTCTTTAGAAAAGAAAAATATCTAAGATGGGGGAATGCTTTTGGCGGGCATTGCCTGCCTAAAGACATTAAGGCCTATAGTTTTGAGTATCCGGAAATTCTATCGCTTCCAGCGGTAATGAAGTCAAATAAAATTCATAAAGATACATATCCGGAGTTAGATAAAAATCCCATTTTTTAAATATCTTAAATTATGAAAAAAATATTAATTACGGGAGCTGTGGGGGCAATCGGATGTCATTTAAGCAGGCATTTGTTAACTGATTCAGAAAACCAGTTGGTATTGGTTGATAATTTACAGCGCGGGAAAATTGATAATGATTTTTCTGAATTGCTAAAAAATGGACGTGTTAAATTTATTGAAGCCGATTTAACCGAACCTGAATTTTATAAAACCCTGGATAATGATTTTGACCAAGTGTACCACTTGGCAGCGGTAAATGGTACAAAGCTTTTTTATCAGATGCCACAAGAAGTGCTGCGCGTAAACACATTAACATTAATATATATTCTTGAATGGATACGGGGCCTGGTCAAAAAGCCAAAACTTTGTTTTACCTCTTCTAACGAAGCCTATGCCGGCGCCTTGGCCTCGTTTAATCAATTACAAATCCCTACGCCCGAAAATGTACCATTAGTAATTTCTGATACTTATAACGCCCGCTGGTCATATGCTTCTACAAAATTAATTGGTGAATTATTTGTCATTCACTACGCTAAGGCCTATAATTTCCCGGCGGTTATTGTACGGCCGCATAATTTTTACGGGCCACGGTCAGGGTATGACCACGTAATCCCAGAATTTATTGACCGTATTTTTAAAAAGATAGATCCGTTTCCGGTTTTTGGGTCAGATGATACCAGGACTTTTTGCTATTTGCCTGATGCGGTGAGGGGTATGCAAATGCTTATGGATTCAGAAAAGACCAATAATCAACCAATTGAAACGGTGCACATTGGCGCTACTGATGAAATTTTGATGCTTGATTTACTAAAAAAACTATTTAACATTATTGGGTGGGAGCCAAAAAAACTGGATATCCAATCTTCTCCCGCAGGAAGCGTGAAAAGGCGATTAGCTGATATTACGAAAATAAAAAACCTGGTTGGTTGGGAACCGGAAACTTCTTTAGACGATGGCCTTAAAAAAACCATTGAGTGGTATAAAAATAATCCTAAAAAGTAACATTTTATAATAAAAACCCCATACTCTCTCAACAAAGAGTATGGGTAATTGTTACTGCCCGGTAAGTTCGGTAACCATAGCTACTGCCATGTAATGAAGGCCGACTTCCAGTTTGTCTTTAGCTCCGATAAGTGGACAAAGCTGGACACCCAGGATTGTTTCACATTCTTCGGGTGTGGCTTCGCCTTGGCGTATGGCATCGGTTACCACGACCACGAAATGCCGTTCGGTGGATTTATCGGGCGAGTTGTAAAATGGACCCAGAACACGGCACTCCTTTTCTGCGCCGGTAAAGCCGGTCTCTTTGCGAAGTTCACGCAAAGCCGCCACTTCCGGCTTTTCATCTTTTTTCACAGCGCCTGCGGGAATGCATAAGAGCACCTTTTCGACGGCTTGCTTGTATTCAAGGATGAGTACTACCTGTGCGTCTTTCGTGATGGCTACGATCAAAACGAAATCTCCCCGCCGCCAAATGATTCGGTCATCTTCGCGGTCGTCAACTTTGACGCGCCAGTGTTCCAACTTGAAAAACTTTTCCAAGCCGGTGGCAGTCGGCGCAAAGGCAATCGGGGTCTTGCTCAAGACATTGGCTTGCATGGTATTCCTTTCAAGGTGCAGGTTTTCGCAGTAAAACCGCAAAGGCTAAGAGAATTCTTAGTCGGTTATTAATATATCATAAGAATTTTCATAAGTCAATATTTCGTGTCGGCATATTTTATACTATAATCAAAGTAAATATATTTTAAAAATTTTATGGCAGATCCGGAAAAACGTTTAACCGATGAAGAATACAAGTTTATTTATGAGCGGGTGCCGCGCCTGTGTTTGGATTTTATTATTGTCAAAGACGATAAAGTACTTTTATCAAAAAGAGATATTGCCCCGTATAAAGGATATTGGCATTTGCCCGGCGGAATGGTTCGCTATAAAGAAAGTTTTGACGAGGCCGCAGAAAGAATACTAAAAAGTGAACTTGGGCTAAAGCCAAAAATGAAAAAGTTAATAGGTTATATGCAAATGCCCGATGAAATAAATGAAAATAATACTCTGGTGCATAGTGTCAGTATTGCATTTTTAACAACGCTTGAAGAGGGGGATATAAAAGGCAGTGAGCAGGCCCATGAAATTGAATACTTTGCATTACTGCCGGAAGAAAATTTGCACCCCATCCAAGGGAAATTTTTAAAAGAGTATTGGGGAAGATTGATGGAAATGTAACCAGAAAAACAAGGGATAGATATTTTTTTGGTTGAAAAAAATGATGGATTTGTTATTATTAACACATTAAATTGGTCAAAAGTATGGAAAACCAAAACTCGCCTTTGCTAAAGGCTTCGGTAGGGCAACAGAAAATTTTAGTTACGGGCGCTGGCGGATTTATTGGTCACCACTTGGTAAGATATTTAAAGAAGCGGGGGTATTGGGTGAGAGGTGTTGATATTAAGGAGCCCGAATATTCTTCTAAAGATGAAGCCGACGAATTTTTATTACTTGATTTACGCTATTATGAAAATTGCTTAAAAGCCACTGAGGGCGCAGATGAGGTCTATGCTTTGGCGGCCGATATGGGTGGCATGATGTTTATTACTTACCACACATCTGATATTTTATACAACAATGTATGCATTAACGCTAATACGGCCGAAGCTGCCAAGCAAAATAAGGTAAAAAAAGTA
>MHPA01000026.1:0-3694 GCA_001820255.1 Candidatus Staskawiczbacteria bacterium RIFCSPLOWO2_01_FULL_38_12b
ATTTCCATCAATCCACATGCCAAGTTGTGCCGAAAAATCCAAATGATTTCCCGTCTCGGCATCCACCAACCCTTTAATGGTTATTCTGCCACCTTGGGATTTTTGCAATGTAGCCAGTTTCCATTCAATATTGTCCAGCGATGCGGGATTAGCAGATTGAAGGTTAAAACCGTTTACCGAATCAACTTTTACGCTAAGATTTTCCAAAGGGTAATCTATGTTTGAAAAATAATTAATGGCATAGGCAATCTCTTTGCCTTTTTCCGCTTTTGACGGCATGTCAAACCCTAGCGTAATAGGAACCAAATCAATTTTGGTGGTAAAGGTAGTGTCACTTTCGTAGCGCACCGATAAATTCTTGGGCTTATAGGAAAGCCACGCACGAGCTACTTTCAAGTCACCCTCTTTGCCCAAGAGCCTTGCTTTAAATTGCATAGTTTCCTGGGCTCCAGGATAAATATCTTTTAAGTCTTGTGTTAGTCTTGTTTTTCCGTCTTCGGTAAGGGAATTATCGGGTAACTCAAAAACGAGCTTAGGATTTTCTAAAACAAAATTTCCATTATTTTTATATGTAACCGTATACTGGGTTTCTTCTCCCATTTTAACCGTATCGGATCCCAGAATTTCCAACCGTAAAATTTCTTTTGAAAAAATTTTCTCCCGATAGTACCAGAAAGCGAAAAACCCACTCACCGCAACTAAAAACAATGCGACAATAATAATGCTATTTCTGTTAATTTTTTTATTTGCAGTACTCATATGGCGCCCTTAAACGCTTGCCAGGGTTAAAAATTATGAGCAAAAGCTTGTAATTTTTAAATTCTAGCTCGCTAAAAAATAGTTTTTTAATTTTGAAATTTGCCAGATTAACACAGTATTTAATGTAAGGATTAACACAAAAATAAGAATCAGGGAATTTCCCCCCAAAAAAATTCCGCCCATGACCGCCACAATTGCGGCTCCCATGGTAGTAACAATATTATCCATGCCAACCCCCACCAAGGCATCTCCAATTCTGCCTTTTGGATTTACGGTAAAATTATGCACTACGATCATTTCCCCAATGCATCCTATAAGTCCTGCCAAAACACCAACTACCACAAAAGGAGTTCCCGTAATAGAAGCAAAACTTTCAACGGCTCTCACCATGCTTTCGGCAACAAACAATATGGCAATGCCGGAAACAAGTAAATACAAAAGTATAATCCAAGTTGATTGCTTTTTGTAATAATTCTCTTCTTCTTGTATTTCTTCTACCAGGATGTGTTTTCTTTTTGTTTTCCTGAAGTAATACAAAGTTATAAGGCACAATGCCAAAATGACAAAACCTACGGGTTTTATGAGCTGGTAAAGATCACCGGATATATTTGATACAGGGCTTTTGACTTGACCGAAAATTACCATCGACAAGGCGACGATTGCTGTTAATATGGTTAACACATTAAGAATGTCTAAAGATGTATCTATTTCCTTTAACGATGGCTTTATTTTGTGATCTTTCATCGGGATTACCGTGCCCATTTTTTTTATTCCCGGCAGCATGGCAACTGGAATCCCTTTTTTATTTGATACATTTTGCCTGAAAACACATAATATAGCGTGGGCAATATTATAAATATTGGAGCCAAACGTGGTAGCCGCCGCAATAATAGCAAAATTTATCGCCAAGGTGTAATTTTCTTTTATCAAACTCAAACTTATTACGGCAGCAACAATGCCCAATACCATGTCGGGAAAAGCGGTCCCCAATGACTGCAAAAGGCCTGAAGCAAGGCGAGTCCTGTCGCTTAAAACTTCGGTGGTTTCTTCTATGACCTCGGCGACTTCTTTTAATGCAAAGGCTCCAATGCCAATGATCAAAATAATGCCAGCAATCCTTAACCATAAAAAATTATGTTCTTGCAAAAAACCTATTAAATAAAAACGCAAAAAAAGCGCTGATACCAACAGCAAAGCCATATGTAAAAGCCTGTTTTTAAAAATATTCATGATTAGGTCTATTGAAAGAGTAATCAGAGAGCAGATACCGGCAGTACTGCTGTAAAATACCATCTAGCTCTTTTTGATACTCTGCCGCCAATTTTAATTTTGCCAAAATATCCCAATCTTTTTTTAACATAATACGCAATGTTTTAATGCTATCCGGATGGACTTTTTTTACCCCCGCCTCCAGTAATGCGCAAGCGCCGCAAATAACTCCCCCTTCTTTATTGGAAAAATATAATTCTGGTAATTGTAACGGTTTAGTACAGGCTGCACACGTAAAAAGTTGCGGCCCATGCCCCAGTAAAGAAATAAAATTCCAGGCAAAATAATGATACAGCAATTGCTGGCGACTGGCTGATAATTCCTGCCGGTCTAATTTTTTGAAAAAATCTGCCAGTAAATCCCAGATTCTCCCATCAGTTTGAGGACCCCTGATAAACATTTCCAATAAACCGGAAACACGGTTGGCAATTTCCATTTCTTCAGAAGATTGGAAAATGTGGCTGAATTTTTCTATGACCACTGCGTCAATTAAGGTTTTTTGGTGTTTGCCCTGGATAAACTCTATGTCAGACAGGGAAAAAATATCTATGCCACCTCTTAATTTTGAAGTTATTTTTCGAACCGCCCGAGCAAGCACTTCGATTTTTCCAAAGTCTAAAGTAAAAACTGAAAAGACCCTGTCTGCCTCACGCCAATCTTCTTTTTTAAAAACAAACCCCTGGGTTTTGTAATGGGTTGCCATTACTTTTAACGTTTGAATTTTTCAACTAGATCATCCATAACGGGCCTTATTTTTTCACGATGCTCTCTTTCAACTTCTTCTTGATAAGTTACTATTCTATCTTTCATATCTTCTCGCAAATGCTGTTTTTCAAGTGACCATTTTTTTACTTTGCTAGCTGAACTATCCTGGCTTCTTTTTTCATTTGAATCAAAAACACGTCCATACTCTTCAAATTTTTCCAATATAGTTTCTGATAATTCTTCTATTTTTTTGAAATATCCTTCTAAATTAGGGCTTATCTCAAATTTATCCCTAATATATCTCTGCCCTAAAGGAGTTTTAAGGAATCTCCTAATATCAGATACATCTACCGACCCATCAACAGATGAAGAATCTTTTTTAACTGGTACTTTTGACACCGAAAGGTCTTTTTTGGGATCAGGGAAAGGAGTAGTTTTATTATTGATATTACTTCTTGGGTGCAAACTATCAGAATCTTTTAGAAACGGTGGTGGGTTATTTATATATGGCATAGTATTTTATTTAAAAAATCGTTATGCGATTTTTTTAATGGCTAATATTATTTTTTGATTATCAATAAAGACTTCTTTTTTAAACAATTCTGGCGGAAAATCTTTTTGCATAACATATTGTTCTGCCCTGATTTCCTTTAGTAAAAACTTCCTGTTTTTTTCTAACATTTTTACCAGGGTTTCGTTTGCAAAAAACCAGATATTGATTTTATCTTCCGGTTTTAATCTCTGTTCTTTTCTGAAATCCTGGATTGACCGCACCAAGTCCCGCACCATTCCCTCTTCTTTTAATTCTTCCGTAAGATGCACATCTAATACTAGTTCAGCTTCTATTGTATCATCAAAAAGGATTTCTTTCACATTCACTTCGTCCTTTACCAATTCCAACAAATCAGGGGCGTCTTTTATTTTCAGGTTTTTATTTTTTATGGTAATGGAAGCTATCGGC
>MHPA01000026.1:3755-24461 GCA_001820255.1 Candidatus Staskawiczbacteria bacterium RIFCSPLOWO2_01_FULL_38_12b
GCCCGTTGAGCCAGCGCTAAGTTAACAATATTTCTTACTTCATCCATTTGTTGCTCCAAATCCAGGTTGGTTTGGCCGTCATGCTCATTGCTTGGCCAATCGCACAAATGCACGGATTCTGGCATATCGGCGGTTTTTAAATCTTGGTACATTTTTTCGGCAAAGAAAGGCATAATAGGAGCCATTACTTTAGCGGTATTTAATAATACGTAGTAGAGGGTTTCTATGGCTTTATTCCGGTCGGGGCTATCCTCGTGGAATCTTTTTCGCGACCTTCGCACATACCAAAGCGATACATCGTTATTAAAAAAATCTTCTATGGCCAAGGCGGTTTTTGCGATATCGTACTTGTTAAGATTAAACGCCGCTATGCCTATTAAGTGATCCGTTTTTGAAACAATCCACTTATCTAAAATATGCTCCGGACTAGCGGCGGAGTTTTTAGGAAAATCTTTTTTATCCACGTACGTATGAAAAAAGGTATACACATTATAAAGTATTAATAGTTTCCTTTTTATTTCATCCAGTGTTTTGTAACCAAACTTCACATTTTCAGTAGGGTTTGATTTTGCATAAAGCCATCGCATTGGATCTGCTCCCACTTTTTCTATGGCATCATCAAACCAAATGGCGTTTCCTTTGGATTTGTGCATCTCTTCACCTTTTTCATCAACTACAGAGGCATATCCAAAAATAGTTTTTATCGGAGCCTCGTCTTCCAATACCGCCGCCATCACCAGTAAAGAGTAAAACCAGTTTTTAAATTGGCCAGGGAAAGATTCGCATACGATTTCAATGGGAAACCATTTTTTCCAATACGCCTTGTCGGAAAAATACTTCAAGGTTGAAAAAGGCACAATGCCCGCGTCCAACCAAGGGTTGCCCACATCCTTGATTCTTGCAACCGGTTTTTTACATTTCTTGCATTTTATTTTCACATAATCAATCCAGGGGCGATGGGGCGAATTGCCTTCAAACTTTTCCCAGCCCTCAATGGCCCTTTTTCCCAATTCTTCCTTTGAACCGATTACTTCAAAGTTTCCGCATTCGCATTCAAAAATAGGCAAGGCCAGGCCCCAATATCTTTTTTTGGAAATCAACCAGTCGTGCATATTGGCCAGCCAATCTAATTCCCGCTCTTTGCCAAAGGCCGGAATCCAATTAATACTTTGCGTGGCATCCGTTAAGCTTTCTCGTAAAGTTTTTTTTGATTTTGAATTTTGAATTTGCTCGCCCTGAGCGGAATCGAAGGGTTTGGGATTTGGAAATTGGGATTTGGAATTTACATGGGATCCGTCCATGCTGATATACCATTCGTCAACCACCCGCCAAACCAATTCTGTTTTGCATCTCCAGCAAGTAGGATATCGATGCTTATAGGGCAAAATTTCAAAAATCCAACCACCTTCAGCTGTCAAATAATCCAAAATTATTTTTGGGTTTTTCTTGGCGTTCTGCCCAAAAAATTCTCCTAAGCCTTCCAAATATACCGCATCCTCACCTATGACTTCTATTAATGGCAAACCTAATTTTTGGCCCAATTTAAAATCTTCCTGTCCAGCTGAAACCGCCGTGTGTACTAGACCCGTTCCGTCTTGGGTGGTAATTGGCATAATCCTATCATCAGTAGCAATAACCGTATGAAATAAATCGGGTTTACCCTGAGCGGACCGAAAGGCAACTTCTTCTACTTTTGGTAAATTATCAAAAGCAAACGAATATTTTAATCCAACTAAATCTTCACCTTTTACGGTTTTAGCAATACTATAATTCTCTTTAAATATTTTTTCTGCTAAATCTTTAGCAACCCAATAGTGATTATTTTTATAATCCACCAACGCATAATCAATTTTTTCATCCACGGCCACCGCTATGTTGGCGGGTAATGTCCAAGGGGTCGTGGTCCAGACCAAAAGATATTCGTCTTTATGGCCTTTAATCGGCAACTGAAAATACACTGAATCATGGACAATTTCTTTATACTCCTCGGTCAAAATTTCATGCTGGCTGATGGCGGTTCCACACCTTGGGCACCATGGCACCGAATCCCGGCCTTTATACAAATAACCCTTTTCAAAACATTTTTTTAAAAAATGCCAGATGGCGTAATTGTTTTCATCCGACATAGTATAGTAAGAATTTTCCCAATCCATCCATTGGCCCAACCTTATTGATTGGTTTGTTTGCATGGCTGAATATGTTCCCACCCGCTCTTTGCACTTTTGGACAAACGCATCTATGCCATAGGCTTCAATATCTTTTTTAGTTTTAAATCCCAGTTCCTTTTCCACTTCCACTTCAACCCAAAGCCCCTGGCAATCAAATCCGTTTTGGTAGCGCTGGTCAAATCCCTTCATGGCAAAATATCTTTGAAGCACGTCTTTATAAGTTCTGCCCCAGGCATGGTGGACACCCATAGGATTATTGGCGGTAATCGGGCCGTCCAAGAACGACCAGCGTTTTTTACCCTGGTTTTTTTGGCGCAGCTTTTCAAAAACCCGATGCTCCTGCCAAAATTTCAAAATATTATTTTCTTGTTCGGGAAAGTTATACGACATAATTAGTTAAGTTCTTTTATTTGGCCCTTGTGGATTCGATGGTCACGGGGAATGGTTTGCAGATGTTTTTGCAATGAAATTCCCTGCACTTTTGCCTCCAGCATCCACAGCGGCCCTTCGTGGCTGACAATTAAAATATGGCTGTTTTTATACTTTTTATCGGTGTCTTTTAAAAAATCAAAAACCCTTTTTTGCACATCTTGATATGATTCACCCTTGGGCATGCTTGTTTTAATCCTTTCTTGCTCATTTTTAAATGTTGTATCTAAACTAGCAATCTGCCTACCGTTTAAAGTTCCAAACCCCAGCTCTCTTAACCTTTTATCAAATTTCGGCTCCAGTTTCAACGCCTTACCGACTATTTGGGCGGTCTGCTTGGTTCTTAATAAATCCGATGCAAAAATTACATTAATGCCTTTGTCTTTTAATATTTCAACTGATTCTTTTATTGTTTCTTTTCCATGTTTAGTTAGGGGATTTTTAAATGTTTCCGGCCAAGAAGAAATCACCTGCCTTACATTAGACAGTGCCTCGCCGTGCCGCAAAATGTAGTACTTGTTATGTAATTTCATAATTTATCCTTCGACTTCGCTCAGGATGAAATAACTGTGCACACAGTTATTTCACATTTTTTCTGGCGCTTCAATCCCAAGCAGCCACAATCCGTTTTTGATGATAATTGAAAACGCTTGGGTTAGCGCCACTTTATAAGGCGAAAATGCATCTTCTTTATCTACAATTTTAGTGTGTGCATAATAATTATTAAATTCTCTGGCTAATTCAATCAAGTAGAGCGCTATGTAGTGGGGTTGGTATTCCTTGCCAGCTTTTTGGACAATTTCCGGAAAATATATCATCATTTTTTCTAGCTGAATTATTTGACTCGGGCTATTTTTTAACGAGGGATTTATCTTTTCGCTTTTTGCCTTTTTTAATACCGACATCGCCCGCACATAAGAATATTGCAGATACGGCCCGGAGTCCCCCTCAAAAGAAACAGATTTATTAGCATCGTAAATAATATCACTGCCAATTGATTGTTTTAAAATAGAATACTTTAGTGCCCCAATGGCGACTTTTTCTATAATTTCTTTTTTTTCTTTCTCCGACAAATCCCGTTCTTTTATTTTTTCTCTTATCAAATTTTCAACTTCGTCCAGTAAAAATTCAAACGTTATTACCTTCCCTGTCCTTGAAGACATCTTGCCTTCGGGCAAGCGCATCATGCCGTGGCCAATATGCGTTGTTTTTTTGGCTAGTTCCGGAAAAATCTGCGACATAGCTGCCATTAACACCTTAAAGTATTCATTGATTTCATTTGCCGTCACCACTACCGACTGGTCATATTTATATTTTTTATACTTTTCCCGCACTAGTGCCAACTCTTTTGCTTCATAGGTTGGCAAGCCCTCAGAATTAATAAAAACTCTTGTGTGCAAACCGAATGCTTCTCCCTTAAAAATAATGGCTCCCTTTTCACCTTTTTCAAAAATTTTTCCTATATTTTCCTGGACGATTTTTTTCCCGACAGAAGCTACTTTGCTTTCAAAAAAATAGTAATCAAATTTAGTACCTAATTTTTTATAGATTGTTTTAAAGTATTCAAGTGAATTCTCTTTCCCCGCATCGTATAAAAGATTTACTCTTGAATCAGTCCGATTATAAAGTTTTTTATTTACGTCTTCTATTTCAATTTTTGCTTGAGGATATTCAGTATAAGCTTTATGTCCATAAGCATAAGCTGTCAAAAAGTTACCCCCTTGTTTGAGAATTCCCCAGATTGCTTTTGCCACGTGAAGTCCGACATCTCCCTGATAATTAGCTCTTTTAACCTTGCCTCCATTAAATTCAAAAATTCTTGATAGCGACTCGCCAATAGCATTACTCATTAAGTGCCCAATATGAAATTCTTTTAAAATATTAGGATCAGTATATTCAATAATTATTTTTCGGCTTTTTAAACTATTATTTTTTCCAAAACTTTTATCTTTTAAAATCTGTTTTGTATTTTCGTTAAAAATTTCTTTTTTCAAATAAAAATTTATAAAACCGGGGCTAGCAACATCTACTTCTTCAAACAATACATCCCTATCTTTATCTTTAATGTTGCGGCCGATAGTTTCTGCTACCTCCATCCTACTTGGTTTGTCTTGTCCAGTTTCAAAATTTCTCACGTAAACCATAGCCGCATTAGTGAAATAATCTCCGTTTCTCAAATCATCAGGATGTCCCACAACAAAATTTGCTTCTTTAATTCCAAGATTTTTTAATACTTCTTTTATTAAACTTTTTATTTTCTCTTTCATCATTACCGTTCTCTAATTCTCACGAATTAGCCAACATTAACTTATTGTGGTTCCGATAAACGGTTTGCCGTTTAAAAAGTTTTCCAGCCTATCCAAATGGGCGCCATTTACCATAACCACTTTTATTTTTAAAATCTCTGCCATCTTAGAGGCACGGGGATCAAACGGCACTGACAAGCCCGGGCTCCACTTGTCGCCCACCAGCTTCCTAAAATCCTTCCAGGAAATTTGTTTTATGGCTTTAGCATCTTTGAATTTACGAGGATCTTTGTCATATACATAATCAATATTGGTAACATTAACAATGGTTTTAATACCCATGTTTTTGGCTAAAATAACACTGCAGTAATCCGTTGACCAGCCCGGCTTCCAGCCGGCAAACACCGCTATATCCCGCCGTGAATTTACTTTTTTGGTCGGATCGGTCAATACCTTTTCAAAAGCCAGCTTATCAAAAGATTGTTTTACCACTTCGGCGTTTAAACGTGAAATACTGATACCCATCCAATCCCGTTCTTTATTGTCAGCGCCAAATTCCAATAATGCGTCCTGATAATTCCGGCACACCTTGCCGCCGCCCACAAATACAAAAAACCGCCGTGAATCTAAATATTTTATCACCGTCTTTTTGAAAAGCTTTAAAAAACCAGTGTCAATTCCTGCCTGCATAGACAGGTCTCCAGGCGCCACCAGCGACCCACCCAATGAAATAATGATATTTTCTTTTGGCATATATGTGTTATTCTAGCCTATTTTACCGATAATTTAAAGGGTTGATGAACTATTTAATCTTTGAATTACGAAATGCACTATGAAAAGCAAGTTTCGGGTCTTTTCTCTAAATTCCAGCTGCAAATTCGTTATAATTTTTAGGCGGACGCCTAGCGTAAGCCTAAAAATTCTATCAAATTTTCGCTCTGCTTGGCCCGCAGGACATCCCGAAGGTTGCATTTAAAGAAAATACCTCGAAAGCATTTCACAATTCAAAGATTTCGTGTAAAAAAAGAGGCCTTGCGAAAAATTTTGCAATTTTTCGCAAGGCTCTGGTTTTTGTCTTTTTTTTCAAGGCACTACTCATCAAGTACGGGAACCCAGCAGTTTCCTCCAAAACCGTCAGTAAGACTCCTTTCGTAAAGAAGCCAGTTGGTAAAACCCCACTTGATGAAAAAAATCTCCTTCCAGTCAATGACAGCATCGTGCCGTCCCCGCACACCCTTGTCCCGTTGGAGACTTGCGGGAAAAATGAGCCACAAGTCCTGATCCTGCCATTCCATGGGAATCCTTTCCTGATTGCGAAGCATTGCCTCCGCATGCCTTAACCCAAGGCAAGTGTAGCCCTTGACTCTCTCGAGCAGCTCCGTGCCCAAAATAAACCCCTCGCCCGGATGGACGATTTGAACAAGTTTTGGGGTAAATTCCCCTTCTTTGAATCGGGAATCGAGCAAAAACTCTACCCCATAACGAGAATCGGGAGGGCAATCAAAATCGCACCTGAGCTGAAATCGAGGTCTGGAGATAGCCGGGACTACCTCCAATAGGATGGCTGTCATAAATCACCTCCTTGAAATAGATGCATTCTTTTATGTTGAGCCCCCCAACACAAGAATGTATCCTGGGTTACATCTTTTAAGGCTCCAAAAGTATAATAAACATGCCCTAAAAGATGCAACCCAGGGAGCATATTCAAAGAACTTTCCTAATGTTTAACTGTACGCCTTAAGTAAACTTTTGTCAAGGGTTTACAGAGATTTATTATATCTATACACTAAGGTTATGAATATCTACGCCCAAAATAAAAAAGCTGGATTTGACTATGAAGTCTTGGAAAAATACGAGGCGGGTTTGGTGTTACAAGGCCAAGAAGTAAAAAGCATCAAAACCGGCCATATGCATTTATCTGGCTCATACGTAGTGATAAGAAATGCCCAGCCCGAGTTAATTGGTGCCAAAGTACCCCCCTACCAGCCAAAAAACACCCCACCTGATTATAATCCTGAGCAATCACGCAAGCTATTGTTAAACAAAAAAGAGATAGACTATTTGATGGGCAAGGTAAATGAGCGGGGATTTTCACTAATACCCTTGAAAGTTTATGAACAACATGGTAGGATAAAACTCGAATTCGCTTTAGCCAAAGGCAAAAAGAAATTTGATAAAAAAGAACAGATTAAAAAACGGGACGTAGAGCGTGATATAAGAAGAGAATTCAAATAATGAACACGGGGATGAAAGTTTCGATGGATTGCTCTTTAAAAACAAGGCAAGCTGAGTATTCTCAAATCTCATAAAACTTTGAGAAAAACATAATTGCTAACTTATTTAGAAAGCAACCGGCATTAGCATACGCTTAATGCTCATCCTTCCTGTCAACTCCTGATAGGCAGATAAGGGTGTTATATCATCAGGATAGATAATTTTTATATCCTTATAAAAATTATTGAGATTATTAAGGATAAGATATTAAAGTTTTGTTTATCTTTTATTTAATATCTGACACTAAAGGTAAACTAAGCTTGTAGAACTGTTTTTAATAGCTTTTCAGACGAGGATTCAACTCCTCCATCTCCACACATTAAATATATACTTTGAATTACGAAACCCCTATTTTAAAAGAGTTTCGGGGTCTTTTACCCAAATTTGGGCTATAAATTTACTATAATTTTTAGGCGGAGCCTTTGGCTAAGCCTAAAAATTCTATTAAATTTCTATCTCCAAATTTGAGCAAAATACCTCCGAGGTTTTTCGTAATTCAAAGTATACATATAATTTGGAAAAAGTATTAATCAACAATTTTATACGGGCGAAAGAGGTACGAGTGATAAGCGAAACAGGTGAACAGTTGGGAGTAATGAATATTTTTGCCGCCATTGATTTGGCAAAAGGCAAAGGCCTGGATTTAATCCAAGTTACAGAAAAAGTTGACCCGCCGGTATGTCGCATTGCCAACTACGGAAAATACCTTTATTCACTGCAAAAAAAGGAACGTAAAATAAAGGTAAACACCAAGATCACTAAGCTTAAAGAAATACAGCTTGGATTTAACATAGCCCTTGGCGACATTGAAACAAAGGCTAAACAGGCAGAAAAGTTTTTAAAAGAAGGCGACAAAGTGAAAATAAGCATGGTGTTAAAAGGGAGGGAAAAGGCCATGGGAGATTTGGCGCAAAAAAAGGTAATCTTTTTTTTGGAAACTACCGACAAATTAATACCCCTCAAAGTGGAACGGGACTTAAAGCGTGAACCAAAAGGGTACACCATGATCATCTCAAAGGAGTAATTGCGAATATACAAATTAAAAATTAATATACCAATATACAAATCACGATGATTCGTATATTTGTAACATTCGTATATTTAAAAATATTCGTATATTCGTGAATACTCCAATACTATGAATAAAACAAAAAAAGCATTAATAAAAAGATTTAAAATCACCGGAACCGGAAAAATTTTACGAAGGCAGGCAGGCCAGAATCATTATCGTGCAAAAAAAACCGGTGAAATGCGCAGGAAAGGCCGTAAATGGATTGAGCTTTCCAAATCTGAAACCAAACGCATAAAACGGTATTTACAAAGTTAAATAATAAATGATAACCAAGCACAGAAATTTTTATCAAAATTTTGTGCTCGGTGTCAATTTTTAATAAATTAAAAATTGCCATGACAAGAGTCAAAAAAGGAGCAACAGCCCATAAACACAAAAAGCACTTATTAAAACATGCCAAAGGTTTTAAGTATGGCAGGAAATCAAAATACAAATTGGCAAAAGATGCGCTAAGGCATGCCTGGACATTCTCCTACCGCGATAGAAAGGTAAAAAAGAGGGATTTTAGGCAATTATGGCAGTTGCAAATCAATGCCGCCGCACGGAAACTGGGAATTAACTACAGCAAACTCATTCATGGGTTAAAATTAAAAAAGATTGACCTTGATAGGAAAATTTTATCTGAACTGGTAGAAAAACACCCCGCCATCTTTGAAAAAATCATAGAAGAGGTAAAAGAAAAGAAATAATTACAACCAATTAAAAACCACCCATATTATTCAGGGTGGTTTTTAATTGGTTGTAACGACACTACGACATCATAACAACAACATTTCCGGTACCGCCTGTTTGCACAAACAACACGGAAAGCAGAAAAAAGAGGATCAATAATAAAAATAGTCTCCTGTTTTTTACCATCATAATATTTTGTCTTTAATTATATTATCTTTAACTAATTGTATATGGTACGCCCAAAAAAGCAATGAACATCTATCCCCAGGTCGTGTTAAAAATATCCTTCCCTGGTTAGTAGTTTTATTTTATTGCCAACACCCCTGTTATATCCGCCAATATCCCCGCCAGTCTTTACAACACGGTGACAGGGAATTTTGGGGTTATGATTTTTATGCAAAGCATTCCCCACCGCCTGGTAGGCCTTGGGATTTCCCGCCCTTTTTGCAACTTGTTTGTAGGTCAGGGGTCGTACGTTAATAACTTGATACTTTTTCGCCAAGATGCGTGCCAGATGTGTTCAAAAAAATAGGAGGCGTAGTAAAGCTACGCATACTATTTTTTGGGACACAGATGACGTGCAGGTTGGATGAAAAAGCGCAAGTTATTAACGTACGACCCCTCAGTACCTTGCCCATGGGGATTTTTCTCACCACATTATAAACTTTATCTTGAAATAAGGTCATTGGCTTTTTTAAGTAAATTTTTAGCATTTTTAAAGGTTAATTTTTTTAAAGCTTGCTGGTAGGGCAGCCAGGCAAAACCGATATGCTCGTCTGAAAGAGTTATTTCTTTGGTATTTGTTTTAGCCAGATAAAAAACCACTAGTTTAAAAATCCACGGCGCCTTGTTTTTATCCCTGTCCTGAGCCACGCCGAGGGGTTCTTTTTTCAAATCATAATTATTGCGAAAAAAATATTTTATATATTCTTTAAACCCGGGAATTATTTCCAAGTCTTTAATTCCTGTTTCTTCGGCCACTTCCCGTAATGCGGCATTTTCCGGACTTTCACCTTCCTCAATATGGCCTTTGGCAAATTCCCAATGGCCCGACTGGTAATGCAACAGCAGATAATAGGGTGTACCTGTCCTGAGCCCAGTTGAAGGGTTATTTTCTATTCTATATATTAACGCTCCGGCTGAATTTTCCCTTGGCATATTATTTAAAATATTTTAATAACTCCAAAACTGGCAAAGTATTTATAATATCAGCAGATTCCGCCCAGCCGCGGCGGGCTTGCGAAACTCCATATTCCATCAATGCCATTTGGTCTTTGTGGTGCGAATCGGTATTGATAATCATTTTGACATTTTCGGCTTTGGTTCGCCTAATGTAAAAATCACGTAAATCCAGCCTGGCGGAAGAATTAATTTCTAAAATGGTACCAGTTTCTTTTGCAAGACTTAACATTTTATCAAAATCAATTTGATATTCATCTCTTTGGTTTACTATCCGTCCCGTAGGATGGGCGATAATATCAACATGAGGATTTTTCATGGCTTTTTCAATACGCGCCATCATTTCTTTTTTTTCCATTTTGGTATTTAAATGCACTGAAGCGATTACATAATCCAATTGCGCCAGCACTTCGCTTTTAATATCAATTGATCCGTCTTTTAAAATATCGGCTTCAACACCATGCAGAACTTGAAACTTAAAACCTGAATCCTGAAACTTTTTGTTAACTTTTTGAATCGCTTCGTGTTGTTTTAATAACTTTTTTTCATCCAATCCGTTTTCAATTTTTAGTGTTTTTGAATGGTCGGATATGCCAATATACTGATACCCTCTTTCCATAGCGGTCTTTGCCATAACTTCAATGGAATGTTGGCCGCCATTCCAATTTGAATGACAATGCAAATCCCCCTTAATGTCTTTTAATTGGATTAATTTAGGTAATTTCCCCTCCAATGCGACGTCAACTTCCCCCGCATCTTCCCGTAATTCAGGTTCTATATAAGGCAAGCCAATGGCTTTATATACCTCTTCTTCGGTTTTCCCTGCAATCATTTTTGCCCCACGAAAGACTCCATACTCGCTTAATTTCAACCCCTTATCAATAGCCATTTTACGGGTTACAATATTATGGGCTTGCGAACCGGTAAAATACTGTAATGCCGCCCCGTAACTTTTTTGGGGCACTACTCGTAAATCCATATCAAAACCTGCCGCCATATGTACGGAAGACTTGGTGTTGCCCTTGCCCCACACTTTTTTAACTCCCGGCAAAGATACAAAAAAATCCATAACTTTTGCAGGATTGCCAGAAACTACTAAAAAATCCACATCGCCAATCGTTTCTTTTCTTCTTCGCAGCGATCCGGCTAAACTTGCCCTCTCCACTTCTTTTAGTCCTTCCAGTTTTTTTAGAACATCTCTTGCCACCGGCATAATATCTTGCAACAACGACCTTCCTTTATTTTGTTTTACAAATTCCAATCCCTGGACAATATTTTTTTCCGTTTTTTCTCCAAAACCAAACAGGGGCGCAACCTCATGTTTTTTTACGGCTTTTTCCAAATCTTTTAAGTTTCTAATTCCCAACTTCTGATAAAGCACTTTTATTTTTTTAGGACCTAAGCCCTCAACTTTTAAAAGCGCATCCATGTCCACAGGCAGGCTTTTTTTAAATTCTTCATGAAGTTTTATTTTTCCGGTTTTTAAATATTCCTCTATGTGGTCCGACATTGCTTTGCCGATTCCTTCAATTTCCTCCAAAGCTTTCCTGCCTCCTTTAATATATATTTTAGAAACATCATCTTTTAAGCCCTCCAAAGACGCCGCAGCTCTTTGATAAGCATACGGCTTAAAAGCCACCCCGTCTATTTCTAAAAACCGAGCTATATCATAAAAAAATTTGGCGATTTCTTGATTTTTCATTATTTTCTCTCTATGGGAATTCTTACCACATTTCTATTCTTCGGCGAAATATCATCTTTAATAACCAAGAGTGATATGGCTGCAACAAAAGTAAGAACACTGATAAAAACCAACACTGGTTTAAAGCCGAACGTAGCAACCGCAATGCCGCCAATTCCACCAGCAACGCCAGCGGCACCCCCCAAACAAGTGCTATAGGTGCTCCAGGTTAAGGCCTCCCTGCCTTTATTGATGTGACGGGTAAATATTGCCGCAAAGGAAGGAAGAATCATAGCCGCAGAAACTCCGTAGAAAATTTGTAGCGCATAAATGTGCCAAGACTGGTTGGAAATAATATATCCCAACGGCACAAGCGACATCATGAAAGTTCCCGCCACCATCCACCAATAGTCATCCCTCTCGCCATGATTTTTATCAAGGTAGTGGCCAATAGGTATTTGCAATGTTGATTTTGTTATCCAATAAAAAAGTGATGCAAACCCTGCAACCTTAACCCCTTCCGAAACGCTACCTACCGTAATATTTTGGACAATAAAAATGGCAAAAATGGGCGCCATTAATCCCCAGCCTAAATTAATAAAAAAATCACTGAGGATTAACACTTTTACTATATTGCTAATAAGTTTTGGCATATGGGGAAAAATAGTTAGAGATGGTTGCAAAAGTCGCTTTTGAGGATAAACTTTCATTTTTCAGAGCGAAAATTTGATAGAATTTGGAAGTTTAGCTTTAGCTAAGCCGAGAGATTATAGCAAATTTACAGCTGAAAAATGAAAATTTAGACCAAATGTGGACTTTTGTAACCATCTCTTACTAGTATTCTAGTATTATACTCAAATTACCAGCAAAAAAGAAGCTTGTTAGAGCTTCTTTTTTACGTTTTTTTAGATTTTTTAACTAATTTCGTATTTGATATTTTTTATCTTATAGCGCATTTTTTCCGGTAATGAAACTGTAATCTGATCTCCCACTTTATGTCCTAAAAGAGCCTTGCCCACCGGAGACTCGTTGCTGATTTTCCCCAACACTGGATCCGCTTCTAAGGTTCCGGTAATCATAAACTCATTATCTCTTCCATTAACATCTATGGCAACTTTAGCTCCGATTCCCACAAATATCTGCTTTTCTTTTGGAGGAATTTTTATTAATTCATGATACTCTAAAATATTTTTTAATTCATCAATCCTAAACCTTAACGCATCCATATCTTCATGGTAACTGATAAACTCCGAATTTATATCTTCAGATTCAAGCATTCTTGGAGCCTCCTGCCCAACCGTTTTATTGCGCTCAAAAACGACCAGTTCTTCGTGCTCTTTTTTTAATTGCTGTAATTTTCCCTTAGTTATATAAAAGATTTTTTCCTCCATAGTACATTTTATTTTTTTTATTCCAAAATGTCAAACTTTATATACCCTATATCCTTCCCTGGCTTTTTCTTTCGTTTTTAATCCGATATTGTCGCCTTTTTTCGCTTTTTTAATTTCTTTATGATTGACCTGCATAGTTCCAACTTTCTGGTTAAAGTCGGTGGCATCCCCGCCTACAATCCTGATTTGGTCTTTCCAAGATAAGGGAGCTGAAAGCTTGATTGCCACCACATTAATATTTGAAAAATAATGGGAAACCCGCCCCACCAACTTTCCCTTGATGTTTTTAATACCAAAAAACAAAGGCTCCTTTTTGACGGCTGGTTTTGCCAGCCGCTTTTTTGGCTTGATTTTTATGATTTTTTTTGGTTTTACTGTTGGTTTGGACATATTAATTCAAAGCGAATTAAGTTAATGACTTATTTTACCAGGAAAAAACCGGTAATGCAAAGCAAAGACCGTCTCGCAAAACGAAACGGTCTTTGATAGACCTGCTGATTAAAGGTTTCCGTGATGAAATAGTAAAATTTCAGAACGAAAATTTGATAGAATTTTGAGGCTTATGCTTGTCATAAGCTGAAAAATTATATCTAATATAATTAATCACTCGGTCGGAATGATAAATTGCGATTTCTCATTCCTCCCTCCTTCATAATTATAGCAAATTTGCAGTTGCTTGGCCCACAGGACATCCCGAAGGTTGCATTTTACTATTGTAGTAGGAAAATCTTTAATCAGCAGGTCTAAGAGGCGGATTATAATTCTTAACGCATTTGATTAGTCGTTTAAACTAGTCCGGACAAGAAACTACGCGTACGCATAGACCAACTGCATTAAAAATTATTTCTGTCCTTAAGAATAATAGACCCTAAGGCCTAATCTCACATCCCCCTCACTTTACATTTTAAACCTTAAAAAATAGATGTCAATATCACTGATAATTAAATTTAAACCCGTGAAACTCTGGTAAAACCGGAGCAGGGAATAATTTCAATGCCTTGTTTTTCTAAAGCATCCATAAACAAATTAACCCCTAAAGAATCAGAAGACATGTGCCCGGCAATGACAATATTAATATGAGCCGCTTCGGCTTCTTTTTTATGTTCTTCTGAAATGTGCATACCAATGACTGTTCCGATACCCGCTTGGGCGATTTTTTCATATAGTTTTGGCGAACCTTCTGTTCCTCCTGTTATTTCAGACAACGCTATCTTGCCGCAACGATGTTCCCCAGAACCCACAAAAATCTTGGGGCCCACGCCAATTTTCATAGCTTCTTTATATTCAGGAATCTCTTTGAGCGCATCCACCACGTCCGACACTTTTTCCAGTTTCCTTGATTCAAAAAAGTTTTTTAAAAATTTAGCAGCCAGGTTATCGGTGGGAGTGTGTGAATTCATCAAATTAATATGCAAAAGCCTGGCGGTATCTACCGTTCTTTGGTGATTACTGGCGTTAACCCCCCTGGCAACTTCAGAAATCCGTTCGCGCATCAGGCCTTCGGCGACATTTATCGGAACCCCGTAATAGTTATATACATCACACTGCAATTCCATGACATCAGCCAATTGCGCCAAACCCTTGCCTACGGGGTGATGGCCGAGCACCAAATCGATATTACCCAGTTCGCGGGCCAATAATATTTCTTCAGGGCCGATATCAATCCCCACCAACGCTCTTTTAACCTCCTTGTTGTCAGAAATATTATAAATGCCCGAATCAAGATACGGATTTTCCAGGGCATCCTTATCAAAATCTTCTTGTTCTTTTAAGGAAAGTTTTAAAAATTTGCCTTTTTTACTATCTAAAATTTTCTGGACACCTTCTTTCCCCCGAAAATCGGACTCCATGCCCATAACAATAGATAAGTTGTGAATTTCTTGTATTGTCATATTGTCATAACTTAAAAAACGAGAAAATGTTTTATTTTTTCTTTGGATTCCTGCTCTTTCTCCATCGCTTGTTGATTCTTCCGTTGTGGCGGGTAGTGCTTTGTTTCATAGATTTAGGGCTAATGAATCTATTTTTTATCATTAGACCTGTTGCGGAATAAGAATCTACTGCAAATTCCACATTTTTGCCCAAAATTTGCAATAATTTCTTAACTTAGCGAAGCTAAGTTTCAAAATTCTATCAAATTTTTGGCTAAAAATCTGAAATTTTCGTTGCGATTCTTATTTCGCAACAGGTCTATTTTTTACACCTTTCTTTTTTTCCTTTTGCTTTTGTTGTGGCGCTTTTGGTTTTTTGGCTTCTTTCTTTACGGATGTATTTTCATCAATAATCTGGTTTGCGCCAGGCTTGCCGGAAAACTTTTCATACAACTTATCTATCAACTCTTCCTGTTTTTTTACATCTAAAAATTGGCGACGGATCCGCGCCTTTTCTGTTCTTATGAACTTTTTATCTGATTTTTTTATCGTATTGTTTTGAGACATATGTTAAATTCCCTTTTATGATAAAAGTGGCTTATAAGCCACTTTTACACTCTAACCTAAAACACTCTAAAAATCAACTAATACCCACTCTTTTTCCTTTAAAATCATGCAAAGTTTGTCTTGTAATATCCTCAACTAATTTTGGAAAATCTTTTATTTTAACACTAATATAATCTAAAAATTCTTTCTTTTCAATGTTATTTAGATCCTCTTTATCTTGCCCTGATAATGTATCCCATATTGCAATACTTATTCTAGACGATATATTATCCATTAACATAAAAACAATCTTATCCTGCTCCGGCTTTGTAAGGCCGGATAAGTTTAAGCTCTCTATTATTTTTTGCCTTATTTCTGGATGTTGCATTTGTTTAATTTATTCCTCTGCTATTTCTATGACATACTGTTTAACTCGACCTGCTAAATCGGCGCGTGTTATTCTTTCTATATGTCTGATTTCCCCGTTGATTCTTTTTTGTTGAGCTCCAGTAAATCTGCCTCTCATTTTCAGTTGATGCACTTCACGTAACTTATAATTCTCCCACGCCTGATATAAATGTTTCCTTTCGTATTCAAGACCCGTTATGAATTCAGCTAATTTTGGCACATTTTTTTTATGAATTTGATAAGACTCAGAATCAATCTGAATTGAAAAAAGTTGGTCTGACGTGTTTTTCAAAACTTCAAAACCATATTGCCTCATTGAATAAATAGCATTTTCTTCTGCTGTCTTTAATTTTTCATCCAAAAGCTTTTCTGAATTTGATTTTTCTTCGGGTCGGATTTCTGATTTGACCCCGCCTTTTTTAGGTTGAAATTCTGATTCGCTCCTGGCGGGCGTCAGCTCTGTCCCATGGTTTTTAATTATACCTTCAAGTCTTGTTCCCCACCTAATCTCTCCACGCTTTTCTCGCGGAAAGTCGTCCCGCTCATTTTCAAGTATTTTTAAAGCGCCTAGAAAATTTGGGATATTATCCGGAGGGACCAGATACGGAACCTTGGCAAAAGTAACATGAAGATCATCTCCCTTCCGCTCCACTTTTTTAAATCCCTGAAGCTTCATATAAGCCTCTTCTTTTTTTAACACAAGGGGCATAAGCCTATTGACTCCTTCTAGCTCTCTTATTTTTTCTTTTTTTTCTTTTTCTTCAATTGCTTCTCTTTCTTCTTCCGACCTCTTCCCAAGCAACTCTCTATGCTTTTTTTCCGCAACTTCTCGCATCTTAGCATCTTTTTCTTCTTCCGCTTCAGTACGATCGTTTTCTGCCAGCCATAATTTCCTTTTTAATTTTTCAACTTTTTCATTTGCCTTATCTATTCTTTCTATTCTTTCTCCCTTAAGTTTGGCAAGTGTTAAATCTCTTTTCGCTTCTATCAGTTCTCTTTCTATGCCTGCAATGATTATTCCTATTTCTTCATCCGCTGATTTTTTAGCTTGTTCAGTCGCCAACCTCGCCTTTTCAACTCCTGTAATTTCCCGCCCAATTTTTTTCTCAATTGACGGTGCTGATGCAACTTTTACATTTGGATTATTATCACCGCAAGCAGTAATAGTACTCGCCCAAACCACAGCCGCAGCTCCTGCAAGTCTGGTGCCTGTAAAAACAGATTGAAAAGAGTCCTTAACACTTGTAAAAAGCTTTCCTTCTTCTGATTTAATATCATTTTCGGCTCTTTGCGTCTCTTCGGTTAATTCTTCACCAGCTTCTTTGTTTTCCGAAAAACTAAAAACTAGCTCTTGTTCTAGAGTTTCTGGAAGTTCATTTTTAATGTTGATCTGCTCTAAATTTTCTGGTTCTTCCGATGGTCTAATCGTTTCCATGGTTTTTTGTTTTGGTTAATTATAGTTTTTTGGCAAAGAAGAGTCAATGTGGTCTAATTCCTCTTTTACTATATTTTTATCACTCCATGGGATTTTTTTGCCATTTGCCAAACACATCAACGGCTCAGCGCCTTTGCCGGTAATTACCACCGCATCAGTTTGCCCTGCTAGCGCTAAGGCTCTTTTTATGGCTTCTTTTCTATCTAAAATAATATGGTAAGGCTTTACCTGGTTATCAATGCCGTCGGCTACTTGCTCCATGATTCCTAATGGATCTTCATCGTAGGGATCCTCATTGGTAATAATTATTTCCTTACAATGTTGCTGTGCAATTTTCCCAAGCACGGGACGCTTCCATTTGTCCCGTCCGCCGCCACAGGCACCTAATACGCACACCAAAGGCTTGCCGCCGGAAAATTGTTTTACCGATTTATAAGATGCATCAAGCTGTTCGGGCGTAAATGCGTAGTCCACCACCACTAAAAAAGGATTTTCTGCCACTACTTCAAGCCTGCCCGGCATACCGGTTACTTTTCCCAGAGCTTTTTTGCAAATATCTAAAGAAATTCCTTTTGCCATCCCAAGCGAAATAGCGGCCATTGCATTTAACACATTAAATTCGCCCAATAAACCCAAGTGAAATTCTGTGCCACTTACCCAAAAAGTTATTTTTCCGTTTTCAAAACGTATTTTTTCCGCACATAAATCTACATTACTATTTTTGATGCCAAAAAGGTATTTTTTTTTCGCCGGAATCTCTAAAAAATATGTTGTGTTTTCATCGTCAGCATTTATAACATGCAAGTTTTTAGCCGCTTTAAACAATTCCAATTTTGCACTCCGATAATTTTCAAACCCTCCGTGCGAATCAATATGCTCTGGAGTTATATTTAAAAACACCGCTGTATCAAAGGTTATAAATTTATGGCGGTATTGTTTAATACCCTCTGAAGTAACTTCCAGCACCGCATAGTTGCATTTTGACTGCACGGCTTGGCGTAAAAATTTTTGTATAACAAAGCGTCCGGGCATGGTCATTTTTAAGGTATTTTGCCATTCTTTATTCTTAATTTTAAACCTGATAGAAGAAGCCGAGGCGACATGGTTTCCCGCTTCTTCTAAAATCCTGGTAATAAAATCTATGGTAGTTGACTTACCACTGGTGCCGGTAACCCCGATAACGATTAATTTTCGAGAAGGAAAACCAAATGCAATGGCTCCGGCCAAAGCCCAAAGCCAATAGTAAAAATCCAATAAAAAATCTGGTGTTAATTTTTTAATAAAAGATTTAATTTTCATGTTTTCAATTTAACACAATGCATCAATAAAAAAAAGCCGATTTTCTAAAAACCGGCTTATTAAAAAGCGGTTACGCTAGTTAATTCCCAATCTCCACACATGGGACATAACTTGCCCCCATAACTCATCGGCCATAAAATCTGATCTTTTCCATTTATTATACACCAATGATCACATTCCTTGCACCGCACCAAAAATCTTTCTTTATCAAAGCTATCTATTTCCTTTTTGGCCCTGTTTTTCAACGCCTGATACCTTTTCCATCTCTTTTCTTCTTTGCTTTCTTTTTTCAATTTTGTAGCTTTTTCTACCGCATCCAAAATAATTTCTTTTCTTCTTTGTTGAGATAACCACATAGCTTTGCCCTCCTTATAATTGTTAATGAACTGCCAGACAAAAGAAAAACCTCTTCTTGGGAAGAGGCAAATTTTTATAAAACCAAATATGCCGCTTCCTTAGGAGAGGTTGATAATGATAATAGTATTTTTGTTTGATCTGTGTTGCATTATATATGAATTATAATCCCTTAAAGTAAAAAGTCAACTCTCCTGCTATGGCTTGCCCAAATTTTTTAAAGCCTGCTTTATCCTTTCTTCCATATTTTTTACGTCAGGCGGTACGCTCTTTAAAGCTTCCTTTGCCTGTTCTTTTGAAAAACCAAGTGAAACTAAACCGTCTTCGGCCGGATCTTTAGAGCCTTTGTGCTTTAGCGAATCCAATAATTTTATTTTTCCGGTTAATTCCAAAATAATCGTCATGGCTTTTTTGGTACCAATACCCGCAATGCCTTCAAATATTTTTACATCGCCCGCTAAAATCCTATTTTTTATTTTTTCCAGGGATCCTAAAGAAGCAATATCCAGCGCTGATTTTGGCCCCACGCCGCGGATTTCCATTAATACTTCAAAAAAATCCAATTCGTCATAGGTTAAAAATCCATAGAGGTCTAAAACATCTTCTTTCACATTTTGAAAACAAAATAGTTTGATATCGCCGCCGATTTCTGGTAGCTTTAACAGCGATTGGCGCGACAAAAAAACCTTGTAGCCTAGGCCGCCGATTTCCACTATAATGAATTTATCCTTCTTTAATATAATATTTCCGTGCAAATAAGAAATCATAACATAAATTACTAAATCCTAAATCCTAATTTCTAATAAAATGCTAAATGCTTAAATTTTTCTCCCGAGACTTTCTTACAATTGCCGAAAAAATAAGATTTAATTCATTTGCCTCTTTCCAATAAATCCTCGCTTCGTGTGATAATTCGGGTATTGCCCTTGCCACCATCCTGACCCAATGCCTACTTTCCTTTGATTCTTTCTTACAAATGCCTATTTTATGTTCAAAATCTTTTTTCGTTTCCGCACAATCGGCTTCGCAATAATTAGCACCAATACTCGTAGCCGATCTTACGAGCTGAGAAATGAGCGACATAGTGATTGGTGTTGATTTTATCTTTTTTGAAAAATCAATAATATTTTCACCAAACTTAGCCGTACGATCTTCTAAATCAAATTTTTTGTCTTTGATATTTGTCATTTAAAATTTTGTTAGAAATTAAGATTTAGTTATTAGTCATTATAATGCTATTTAAATTAATATCCAAATTTAAACCCACGGGCGACCAACCCGAAGCCATAAAAAAACTCTATGGCAACTTAATATCCGGCAAAAAACACCAGGTGCTTTTGGGAGTGACCGGATCGGGTAAAACCTTTACCATGGCGCAAGTGATAGCAAAATATCAAAAACCCGCATTAATTATTTCTCCCAACAAAACCTTGGCCGCCCAGCTCTATCAGGAAATGAGAGAATTTTTCCCCCACAACGGGGTGCATTATTTTGTATCTTACTATGACTACTACCAACCAGAAGCCTACATTCCCCAAACCGATACTTACATAGAAAAAGACGCTAAAATAAACCAAGAGATAGACCGCCTGCGGCATTCCGCCACCCAAGATATTCTTTCGCGAAAAGACGTGATCGTGGTGGCTTCGGTAAGTTGCATTTACAACATCGGCTCGCCGGA
>MHPA01000026.1:24549-28888 GCA_001820255.1 Candidatus Staskawiczbacteria bacterium RIFCSPLOWO2_01_FULL_38_12b
AAAATGAAACGCAAAGATTTTATTTCCCATTTAATCACCCTGCAATATAAAAGAAATGATATTGAATGGAAGCCCGGGGTGTTTCGCGTGCGGGGGGATATTATTGAAATATATTTGGTTACGGGAGAGAAAGTAATACGGGTGGAATTTGGCGCCGAAAAAATCGCGGCGATTTTTTCGGCGCCTCCCGGCGTTATTTCAAATTTCAAATTTCAAATTTCAAATTTTACACTCTTCCCCGCTACCTTCTGGGTTGCTCCTCAAGATAAAATTAATATTGCTCTTGAAAATATAAAATTGGAATTGCACAAACGCCTGCAAGAATTAAAAAAACAAAACAAACTGGTTGAGTATCAGCGATTGGAGCAAAAAACAAATTACGATTTGGAAATGCTCAAAGAAAATGGCTGGTGCCAGGGCATTGAAAACTATTCAAGCCAGTTAGAATTTAGAAAACCAGGAAGCCCGCCATTTTCTCTGGTTGATTACTTTGATTATTTCAACCCTTCGACTCCTGCGAGTCGCTCAGGGCAAGTAAACGGCGGATTTTTAATTTTCATTGATGAATCACACATTTCCATTCCACAAATCAAAGCCATGGCCATCGGCGACAAAGCCAGAAAAGAAACCTTGATTGACTTTGGATTTCGCTTGCCCTCGGCCAAAGACAACCGGCCTTTAACATTTAAAGAATTTACAGAACGAGAAAAACAGTCAATTTATGTTTCGGCAACTCCGGCACCGTATGAATTGGAAAAATCCGGTAATAATATTATTGAACAAATCATACGACCCACGGGATTATTGGAGCCTTCCATAGAAATTAAAAAAACCGAAAACCAAATCAAAAATTTGATGAACGAAATAGAAAAAGAAACCGCGAAAAAACACCGTGTACTGGTAATAGCCTTGACCAAACGGCTGGCCGAAGAAATTTCAAGTTACTTGGAAGAACGTAACATTAAATCGCAATATTTGCATTCGGAGATAAAAACTATGGACCGGCCGGAAATTTTAAAAAATTTCCGTCAGGGAAAATTTGATGTATTAGTGGGCATTAATCTTTTGCGGGAGGGGCTGGATTTACCAGAAGTGGCTTTAGTTGCCATTTTAGACGCCGACAAAGAAGGATTTTTAAGAAACAAAACCACCTTAATCCAAACCATGGGCCGGGCGGCGCGCCACTTGCAAGGCCGGGTTATTTTATACGGCGATAAAACCACCATGTCCATGCAAAGCGCCATTGATGAAATAAACCGGAGAAGAAAAATCCAGGAAGACTACAACAAAAAGCATCACATTACCCCGACAGCGATTATCAAAGACATCAGGGATTGGGGATTTTCAAAACCACAAGACGTTGTTTTGGAATTTGACTTATTGCAAGACCTGCCTGACCGGCAGGCAGGCAAAAAACTACTGGAAAAAGAAATGAAACTGGCCGCGAAAAACTTGGACTTTGAACGGGCGGTGGAAATCAGGGACCTGATAGAAAAACTAAAAAATAAAAAATAACAACCAAAAACCCGCATCAGCGGGTTTTATTCTTACTTTTTAGTCTTTTTAGATCCTTCTTTTAATTTTTCTCTTAATACCTCTAATTCTTTTTTAGCTTCCTCAAACTTGGTATCCCTTAAAATTGCTGTACTTTCACAAGAAGGACACATACCTTCTCCCATTATATTAGCCAATCCAGTCCGATATTTACACTTGGGACAGTCAAACTTTCTATTTTCTATTTTCTTAATTACTTCATATAATTTTATATTTTCTTCACCAATATCTTCAACTATTTCTTGTCTTTCTTCACGTAAACCTGCTGTAACCTCGTTATGTTTTTCTTCGTCACTATAAAGATTATATCTCTCATCTATTTCTTTCAATCTTTTTAATTTCTCCTTCAATAACCTTTCCTTTTTTACTTTAGCAGATTCTTTTTTATTTGATGGCAATGTTTCTACCCCACTCCCACCGACTTTTTCCTTTAAATCAAGAGTTGGTAAATTTTCCGCCTCGGTTTTTACTTCTTCATCAGAAACCCCAGCAAGCAAATCAGCTTGGGGTAAATCTTCACTAGGTTTTTCCCCATCTTCTGGTTCGATTTCATTTTTCTTCGTATTAGCCTTAACCATAAGGTAAGATCCCGTAAAGAAACCCCCAAACATTACAGGAAGAATAATAAATACTGGCAGTAAAGGCAAGCCAAAAGGCGCAGCTAGTCCGGCAAGTCCTGCAGCCATACCTATCCTAAAATATTTTTTAGGATTTTTTTCTATTGCTTCATTTAACGGTTTAATACCATATTTTTCTATTGATTCCTCTGTCCATTTCCATGCATTATCAAATCCGCGAAGCGGAGCCTTCCATGTCTTTGTAAACCAACTTTCCTCCTCCCCATCTTCTTTTGTTTCTTTTGATTCTGCAGAAGATTCAACAACCTCCATAACATTTAACATTCTTTCATCACAATCTCTCATAAATTCATCAAGACTAATTCTATTTTCCCTATAGAATCTTTCATTATGGTTTTTGCCGGGTCTATTTTCTTTTTCCAAAATAAGTAGTTTCTTTTTAAGAGATTCTTCCAGGTTTTTTGCTTCAACGGGTGGGTTTTCCTTAAGAGATCGTACCAGTTTTTCTTCTACTTCTACGTCTCCTATAAATACCCTTTCATTTCTACCTTCTAATGTTCTAATACAATCCCTGCACTTCCGCATTGCACTGTACAAAGTATCATGAAAAACTTCTTTTAATATTTTTAGCTCTTCATTTTCATCGATTTCTGCGGTTGAATCTGGTGATAAATCTGGAATTTCTGATGATTTGGGTTCTGTCAAATCATCTTCCGTGCCTTCTCCTGCCATAGCGTCCACAAATTTTCTATCAATTTCACTCTCACTTGATATTAAATCTTCTTCTATCTCGCTTCTTACTTTATCTATTTCTTCCTTATCTTTTTTTCTTCTTTCACTCACCTCAATATCTTCTAAGGTTGAAGTTTTGGTTGCTTCTGGTAATGGCGTTACATCTACCCTTGGTACCCCTTCCGATTCAGTAGTTTTTGGCGCCGGTGTTTCTATTCCTACCTCCAATTCGGCGTTACTTGGTTCTGGGCCCGTGGGATGTTTTGCCGATTTTAGAGACTTTGGCCGCGCCAAAGTACGACTTGCATAAGCGAATTTTTTATTTCCCTTTTCATCAAAATATTCATATTTAACCAACTCATCAGATCGCAACTCTCTAGGCTCTCCAGTCGATATTTCTGCCCGATTTCTTAATTTCAAAACCCTGTTCTCTTCATCATCAATAACTTCTTCTACGTCATTACTACTGAAATTTTCGTTATCATCTCTGTATACTAAAGGATTCTTAATTTCTTCTTCTGTCGGCTCACTTTCCTTCCAATCGCGATACTGTATTCCTCTAATCCGTGATTTTATCTCTTTTGGTTTTCCATTTTCTTCTATCGGCTCACTTAAATTATCTAAATTATAAGCCCAAAACACAAGATTATTCCCCTCTTTTCGTTTAAGTTCTAAATATTGTTTCACGCGAGTCCCATCTTCTTGTGTAATAAAATGATAAACCCGCCGTCCTGCTAGTTTTGAAAGAAACTTTTTTCGCTCACTTTCATTTTCATAACCTTTTAAGGTATCCACAAGATTTTTTTTCTCTGGTCCTACTAATTCATCTTCTCCCGCTTCTTTTCCTGTCTCTCCTAATTTTGCTTTTTTTACTACTTCCAATCCTACTCTCACATCTCCTACTAAATCAATAAGCCGGTCAAGGCTGACTAACAATTCTTCTCCCATTGATTCATCTCTCACATCTATTTTTTCTTTGATATCCTTTGCCAATTTTATGAGTTCATTAAAAACAGCCAACTGATCTTGCTCCATTGACTTATTCGGTGCATCTATTTTTTCTTTGATATCCTTTGCCAATTTTATGAGTTCATTAAAAGCAGCCAACTGATCTTGCTCCATTGACTTATTTAATACCACAGCCCTTTCTCTTATCTCCTCTGCTAATTTTATAAGTTGGTCAACAGCGAACAATTCTTCTTGTTCGCCCGGTTCAACTGATTCTATTGGAGAGATAGATTGTTCTGAATCAGGTAATCCTGATCCGCTCTCTGAAGTCATATAATAAAATTTAATTTATATTTTATATATTAACATTTACCAGATTTAAAGTCAAAATTAATAAAATTTGACGCCGTGGCATAAAAAACGTACCATTAGACTAGATTTACCAATTCGCCTGTTCCTTAACAAAGTGAGGTGACTTGTGACAGAGTGGTTTGCAAACTTTTCTGGTGCAGAAAAAGTCTTTGCCT
>MHPA01000026.1:28905-29361 GCA_001820255.1 Candidatus Staskawiczbacteria bacterium RIFCSPLOWO2_01_FULL_38_12b
GTGATTAAAATCTTTTTTGTCCTACTGTTTTGGTATTTTATCAAAAAACAGCAAAAACAACTCAATGACATCCAGGCATTGCTTGCAACAAAAGCAGCAGTGGAACAAATCGCAAGTGCACTAAATGCGACTGAGTCAATAAAAGCCATAAAGGAATTGATGGAAGAAAGGCTGCAACACGCAGAATTAGAGGTGGGAAGTGCGAAAGAAAAAGCACGACATGCAGAAATAATAACAAACGACATAAAAGAAGCTGTGGCGCAAAAAATGGCTCGCCAGAAAGAAGAAAGTGAAAAACATCACAAAGAAGTAATGGCTAAGATAGAAGAACTTAGCCGAATCATCACAAGTATTCTTCCCGTATAAAAAGAGCGGGGGCGTGATATGTTGGATTAATCTCCGATTATCATGCCATTTTTTTTACACAAAGTGCAAGTAACCCCTCACGCTCCTGTG
>MHPA01000027.1:0-7067 GCA_001820255.1 Candidatus Staskawiczbacteria bacterium RIFCSPLOWO2_01_FULL_38_12b
ATTGCACCTTGTCTGGAATCAGTTGGGGCATGGATGATCTTATTGTTCCCAAAGAAAAACCGCACATCATTAAAGAAGCAGAAATAGAAGTAGAGAGGATTGAAAGCCACTATGAAAAAGGGCTTTTGAGCCACGAAGAAAAAACTTCACAAAAGATTTTAATTTGGCAATCCGTAAAAACCAAACTGGAAGCATTATTAAAAACTACGCTGCCCCAAGACGGCCCGGTATTGTCTATTATTAATGCGGGAGCAAGGGGTACCTGGGCGCAGTTGGTACAAATGGCCGGCATGAAAGGATTGGTGAATAATCCAGCGGGAGATATTATTGAGCTACCCGTCAAGGCTTCGTTTACCGAAGGATTTAATGTATTGGAGTATTTTATTTCTACTCATGGAGCCAGAAAAGGAACCGCCGATACGGCGCTTCGAACTTCTTCTGCGGGGTACTTAACCCGCCGTCTGGTTGATGTGGCTCACGATGTTATTGTTTCAGAAGAAGATTGCGGTGACAAAAAAGGAATTACGGTTTTTAAAAAAGATGCCGAAATTATAGAACAGAATTTTGCCTTTAAACTGGTGGGAAGATTTTGCATGGAAAATGTAGCCAAGGGCAAAGAAGTGATTGTTAAAAAAGGTGAAATTATTAATTGGCAACAAGCCAACCAAATTACTAAGGATGAAATTGAAAAGGTGGTTATCCGTTCGCCATTGGGATGCCAGAGTGCCAGGGGGATTTGCCAGACGTGTTATGGTTGGGACTTGGGCAGAAACGCCTTGGTAAAACTTGGCGAAGCCGTGGGAGTGGTAGCCGCCCAGGCTATCGGTGAACCGGGAACCCAGCTTACCCTTAGAACCCATCACTTGGGAGGCGTTGCGGGAGCCGGAGATATTACCCAGGGTTTGCCAAGAATTGAAGAAATTTTTGAATCGCGCGCTCCAAAAGGGGAAGCCATTATGTCGCTGGCAGAAGGCAAGGTGGTAAAAATTGACGAGGAAAAAAAGGTGGTTACGGTAAAGCCTTCCGGTAAAAATGCGGCAGGCAAAGATTTGCCCTTGATTGAATATCAAATCCCCGGACGTATCGCCATTATTGTTTCCGCGGGGCAAGAGATCAAAGAAAACCAGCCTTTGTGCGGCGGAAATTTGGATTTGAAAAAATTATATAAAGCTTCGGGACTGGAAGAAACCCAGCGTTACATTTTAAAAGAAGTCCAGAAAATTTATGCTTCCCAAGGCGTGGATATCCATGACAAGCATGTGGAGGTAATCATCCAAAAAATGTTTTCAAGGATTAAAATTAAAGAAGAGGGAGATTCAGCATGGGTAAGAGGTGAAATTGTTGAATGGCCGGTATTTGCCGAAGAAGTGGAACGGTTAACCAAAGCCAAAAAAGAAGTTCCCATGGGAAAACAAATATTATTAGGAATTTCCGAAGTGGCTCTGGCGTCGGAAAGCTTCTTGTCGGCCGCATCATTCCAACAAACTTCAAGAGTGTTGATAAAAGCGGCGCTTGAAGGCAAGGAAGACAAATTAAGGGGATTGAAAGAAAACGTGATTATTGGAAAAATCATTCCGGTGGGAACTGGGTTTCATAAAAAGTAGGCCACTAGACAAGCGGCAATGGAATTTTCCCGCAAAAGAGCCCAGGGTTGATAACAGGAAAGGCACTTTTGGAGAAAATTCCGTTGCCGCTTGTCGTCGCTTTAAGAAAGACAAGCCAGTTGCAGGATTTTTCTGCTGAAAAATAGCCGTCGGGCTCTGCAACTGGAAAGGAATATATTATATTAAAAAATCCGCTAGAAAACGGATTTTTTGGTGAAAACTTTTGGTGAAAATTTGATGTAGATTTTATTTTTGGTAAAGTGTATAATTGTAATATATTTTAAAAAACCTATGAATTACGATATAAATTTAATATGGTCAACTCTACTATTATTAACTTCTGAAGAAGTGAACAAATTAAACGGTGGAGGAATTGAGGGCGTCTTTCGTATATCTAAAAGAGAAGCAGACGGTAAATTTTACGTCGTTTTTATTGGAAGTGCTAGTGATATAAAAAATGAGTTAAATTTGCTTCTATCAAAAGAGGACGGTTTTTTAAAGCAGGGAGAATTTTCTTTTAGATATGCACCAATTAAAGGTGAAGAAAAAAGAAAAGCTGTAGAAAAACAGATGTATAAACAATATATCCCTCAATATAATCCCAAAGAGCCAGTTAGTACATTAGAAGTAAAAGTGAATTTAAATTAAATGACATTAGTTATAGGTTTAAAAACTAAAGATGGTATTGTTATCGCCTCTGATAGTCAGGCTACAAGCGATTTAACCAGTAATGATAAGGTGCAGAAAATTTTTGCTATTGGTGGCAGTAGCGCTGTTGGAATATCGGGGGATGGAGGTTTGGCAACATATTTTCTTGACCAAATAAAGGAAGAATTAAATTACAGTCAAGGCATATTGCATTTAGCAGAAGAGGTTAGACAAAAGGGCAAGGCAAAATTCAATGATTTTTTTGAACATTTGTCTCCAGAAAAAAGACCTAAGCTGTCCCTTGTTTTAGTTGGCTATTCAAAAGAAGGAAATCCAGAAATTTATACATTAAGGAGTGAAGACAATTTTGTCCCAAGAAAATGTGTAATTGGTTATGAATGTATTGGGGTTCCTTATATTGCGGATTACATTTTAACTGGTTTATATGAAACAGAAATAAAAATGAATGCAGCAGCTGAAATGGCTGTATTATGTATTGAAGAAACTGCACGTCAGGGAGGTAGTGGAGTTGGAGGAGAAACGAAAGTAGCAATAATCGATGCTGCTACCAAAACCTTTAAACAAATGCCAAAAATTGACGTGGAGAGAATGAGGGAGAAAGCTAAGCAATTTCAAATAGTTCAAAAAAGTAGATATTACCCAGAAGACCCTGATTCTGGGACAGGTAATCCTACGATATAATAATTCATAAAAAAACGGTAACTGAAAAGAATAACGTTGGTATCATCTCTGTATTACAAACTTGTAATTGCAAGGATTTTTTGTTGCAATAAATTAACCAAATGATACAATTAACTTCATAAAGCGTGAAACATGAAGCATAAAGCATAAAACGTTATAACGTAACGTGCTTCAAGTTTTAAGTTTCAAACTTCAAGACGGTGGCTAAAAAAGAAAAAATTCAAAAAGAAACCAAGCAAAAAGATAAAAATAAACATTATCTTCTAGCCTCCCATACCAAGCGCTGGATTAAGGCGACGTTGATGTTTTTGACGGCTATCATCATTTTACTGAGTTTTTTGGACAAGGCGGGTGCGGCCGGCAAATTATTTGTAAAAGCTTCCACTTTTTTGGTGGGCAATGCTCTTTTTTTACTTCCCTTGTTTTTAATCCTGGGGGGCTTTATTTTTTTAAAGACCAAGAAAAAGGGCAAAAACCTTTCAACCTTTTTAGCAATCATCGTGTTGCTTGTTGGTGTTGCGGGAATCTTGGGTGCGCGTGATTTGACACTCATGCAGGGCGGATGGATAGGATTTTTACTGGGTAAAATGCTGGCAGGGTCTTTCGGGCTTTTGGTTGCCAACATGGTGTTTAGCGTTATTATTTTAATCGGCTTGTTTATATTCTTGCAATTTATCTTTTTGGAAATAATGCAGGAAAAAGAAGAAGCCAAAAAAGCCGGCCTTGAAATGAAAAGTTCAGATGCGCCTAATTTCAGAATAAAAGGCGTTGAACCGGAAAAAACCGAACCGCAAAAATCAGCTCCTAAAATGTCGTTATTTAAAAAAGAAAATCCGCCGGCCAGTACCAAAAAGCTTGTTCCGCTTACCACTATGTCAGCCATTAATAAAGGCAAATATTCCTTGCCACCCATTGAATTGCTTTCAAAAAATGAGACGGCACCAACTTCCGGAAACATTAAAGAAAATTCTTTGATTATTAAAAAAACATTGGAAAACTTTGGTATCCCTGTGGAGATGGCGGAAGTCAACGTTGGACCTACGGTAACCCAATATGCTTTTAAACCCGCTGAAGGGGTGAAGCTTTCTAAAATCACTACACTGTCAAATAATCTGGCATTGGCGTTGGCGGCCCATCCTATAAGAATAGAAGCGCCTATCCCCGGTAAATCATTGGTGGGAATTGAAGTGCCCAATAAAGTCAGGGCCACCGTGGTACTGCGAAATTTAATCGCGGACCACAATTATCAAAACGCCGATTCGCCCTTGTATATTGCACTGGGAAAAGATGTTTCTGGCGCCCCGATGTATACCGCATTGGAAGACCAGCCCCACCTGTTGGTGGCCGGAGCAACCGGAACCGGAAAAACTATTTTTTTGAATTCTTTGATTATGAGTTTGCTGTATAAAAGCACGCCAGAAATGTTGCGGCTTATTATGGTTGACCCAAAGCGCGTAGAGTTTCAAAATTACAATGATATTCCGCATTTATTGTGTCCCGTAATTAACGATGCCGCAAAAACCATTAACGCTCTTCAATGGCTGGCGCGTGAGATGGAACGGCGCTTTGAAGTGTTTTCTGAAATTCCAACTCGCAATATTAAAAGTTATAACACTAATAAATCGGTGATTGCCGCTGGGTCGCAGTTGCCTTATATTGTGTTAATTGTGGACGAGCTGGCCGATTTGATGGCTGCCAAAGGCAAGGAATTGGAAGCGGGAATTGTGAGATTAGCGCAAATGGCGCGTGCTACAGGGATCCACTTGGTATTGGCAACCCAAAGGCCTTCGGTTGAAGTTATTACGGGATTAATTAAAGCCAACATTAGTTCTCGGATTAGTTTTCAAGTGGCCAGCCAAATTGACTCGCGTACCGTGCTTGATACCTCTGGCGCCGAAAAGTTAATTGGTTTGGGTGATATGTTATTTTTGTCTTCCAAGTCTTCTAAAATTACCCGCGTACAAGGCCCTTATGTTTCAGAAAATGAGGTAAAGCGAGTAACCGATTGGGTAACCGATATGGGCAACAAAGTGGAGGAACCACAGTCTGTTTTAATTGAAAGTCTGAAAAATTCTTTAGAACAGGTTCAACAGGAAAAATCGGAAGGCGGTGAAACATTTTTTGGCGATGATGATCCGTTATTTAATGATGTTAAAAGAATTGTTTTGGAAACTAAAAAAGCCTCGGCTTCGTTTTTGCAAAGGAGATTGCGTATTGGTTATTCAAGAGCAGCCAGATTAATCGATATGCTTGAAGATAAGGGAATTGTGGGAGCGGCTGACGGCGCCAAACCAAGGGAAGTCTACGGTGATAACGCTGGCGCCAAATTAGCCAACATTGAAGGTGGCGGGTTGGACGAATCGGAAGAAGTACCAAAAGAAGAAGGCTGGCAGAAAGTGTAGGGCGATTTTTTGCTGTGGCAAAAAATCGCAATTTCTAATTTTAAATTTCTAATTTCCAAATAATTATTAAATTTTTAAAACTATGAAAAAAATGTTATTAACTCCCAAATTAGCTGAAAAAATCCAGGATAATATTTTTAAAAAAATGTCTGCTGAAGAAAAAATAAAATTAACGGGGCGTCTTTCAAGGTTTTGTCTAAAACTTCAGTTATTAAATAATAGAAAAATCCATGGAGATAGAAGATCTTTTATTGCGGGTGGCAAAAATATTGGATAAGTTGGAAATACCGTATGTCATTACGGGAGGCATGGCGGTTTCGGTGTGGGGCAGACCTCGCAGTACGATGGATATTGATATTATTGTTAAGCTTGAGCCGAAAAATGTTCAAATGCTAATTAAAGAGTTGCTGAATATCGATAAGGATGTATATGTATCCGAGGACGCAATAAAAGAGGCGTTAGAGCGAAAGGGAGAATTTAATTTTATTGATCCAAACACTCAACTAAAAGTTGATTTTTGGATAGTAAAAAATATATTTAATCAGCAAGAAATTCAAAGAGCGGTTCCCCAAGAATTTGAAGGATATCATGTGCAGTTTGTTTCTCCCGAAGATCTGATCTTAAGCAAACTGCTGTGGCACCAAGAATCCTATTCAACTAAACAGTTAGATGATATAAAATCAGTGTTGGCAATTTCAAAAGTTGATATGGAATATATTAAAAATTGGGCAGAAAAACAAGATACCATTGAAATATTAAATACATTATTAAGTGAGATAAAATAGTATTAATAAATAAAAAATTCATGTCTAAAGAAAAAAAAGAATTAAAAAAAGAACCTGAAAAAAGGGGAAATAAAGTACTGGACTCTGCGATTGAAGATATTAAAACACGTTTTGGAGAAGGGGCGATTATGAGATTAAGTGAAACCAATAAAGTGAATGTGGATGCTATTCCTACCGGATCCATTGCCATGGATATGGCTTTGGGTGTTGGTGGCATGCCTCGCGGAAGAATTATTGAAGTTTACGGTGCGGAGTCAAGCGGTAAAACCACCCTGTGTTTGCATGTGGTAGCTGAGGCGCAAAAAAAAGGCGGGGTGTGCGCTTACATTGATGCCGAACATGCCATGGATCCGGATTATGCCAAGCGCCTTGGGGTCAACACCAATGATTTATTAATTTCCCAGCCCGATTCTGGCGAGCATGCTTTGCAAATCGTGGAAACGCTGGTCAACACCAAAAACGTGGACGTGATTGTGGTAGATTCGGTGGCGGCTTTAACTCCCCAGCGCGAAATAGAAGGCGAAATTGGCGACCAGCATATGGGGTTACAGGCTCGTATGATGAGCCAGGCCTGTCGGAAATTATCGGCTATCGCCGCCAAATCAAATACGATGATTATCTTTATCAATCAAACGCGCATGAAAATTGGCATGGTGTTTGGAAATCCGGAAACCACACCCGGAGGTTTAGCCTTAAAGTTTTATGCTTCTGTTAGAGTGAATTTGGCTCGAACCGCCCAGATAAAATCGGGTGATGAAATTGTCGGCAACCGCGTAAAAGCCAAAGTGGTAAAAAATAAAGTGGCGGCGCCATTTCGTGTTGCCGAATTTGATATTTATTATAACGAGGGTATTTCAAAGTCGGGCGATGCGCTGCGTGCGGGACTGGCCAGTGGAGCGATAAAACAGGTGGGAAATACATTTACC
>MHPA01000027.1:7133-27129 GCA_001820255.1 Candidatus Staskawiczbacteria bacterium RIFCSPLOWO2_01_FULL_38_12b
GCCATGGAAAAAATAAAAGTGGCGGCAATGACAGTGCAGCAGGCGTAAATGTAAAAAGGTCGGATAGTTAAAATTAATAAAATATAAAAATATGTCAATGCAAGAAAAATTAGGCGGAGATATTGAATACAATCAAAATAAGCCTGAAATTGTAATTAATAAAGAAAAAACAGAAACAAGAAAAGAACTATTCAAAGAAAAAACAATAGAGCCAAATCGCGATAACACAGTAGACCCATTAGAGGGGGCTATGCTCAGTGAAGCACATGATAAAAACGATCAAGTCAGTTGGCTCGTTTACGCTGATTGGCTTGATGAGCGAGGCGATGGAAAAAAAGGAGATCAGGAAAGAGCAAAATCTATCCGTGATAAGTGGTTGCCGAAAGGATAAAAAACAAAAAGGTCGGATAATTAAAATTAATAAAATATAAAAATATGAATAGGGAATCAGAGCCAAATGTATATGAAGCTCAAGGAGAATCTACAAAAGAAATTTGGAAAGCTGGAGATATTAAAGAGCTGTGTGAAACATTGAGGTTAAAAGGAGAAGATAAAGCGGCAGAAGATATTGAAGCGATAGAAAAAGAAGTTGAAGGCAAATTAAGTGTTATGAAAGGAAAGGGCGGTGAAAGTCTGGAAGGTATTAAAAGAGAAATTGATGGTTCATTAGCCAGTCTAAGTTCATCAATTGATGGATTATACAATAAAGCTGAAAAATTGCTTTATGACTTGGTGGATGGTAAGTAATTTTACATAATAAAAAAGCAGCCATGGGCTGCTTTTTTATTCTAACTACAAGATATTAAATTTAAGATTCTATCTTGGCATGTAGGGAAGCATGGCCATTTGGCGTGCCCGCTTAATAGCCGTGGAAATCTTTTTTTGATGATGCGAGCAAAGGCCGGTTTTTTTCCTTGGTTTTATTTTATAAAAACCGGATATAAACTTCGCCAACAATTCTATATCTTTGTAATCCACGTCGTCTATATTTTTTCTACAAAAGTGACAAAACATTAGTTTATGAATTTCTAATTATTCTAATTGACCTAATTATTCTAAAACACTTTTGAGCATTTTGAAATTGGGATTTGATTAGGTTAATTAGAAATTAGGTTAATTAGACTAATTTCAAAAGGGTATATCTTTTACATCTATTTCATCAGTATTTTCTCCTGGCTTAGGCTCTTCTATACTTACAAAGTTAGCTGGCGGCATATTGTTTTCTTCAATAATCGGGATTTCTTCGGCCCTGCCCAAAGCGGAGTCGAAGGGTTTGGGTTGATTATTAATTTGCTGGGCTGAATATGTTGGTCTTGAGCTTTGCATCCCTCCGCCTTGGGGCCGTGGGCCCAACTGTAAATTTTCCGCAATAATTTCGGTTTTATACTGCTTTACCCCTTGTGCATTATTCCAACTGCCTGTTTTTATCCTGCCCTCAATTAAAATGAGGGATCCTTTAGTCACGTATCTTGAAATAGTATCGGCTAATTTTCCAAATGCCACAATGTTATGAAACTCCACATCCTGTTTTTTTTGTCCGGATTGGTCGGTATAAAACCGGTTGGTGGCAATTCCAAAATTAACCACTTGCTGTCCCGATGGCATGGCGCGTACTTCCGGGTCGCGGGTAACATTGCCTAGTATAAAAGCTTTGTTTAAATTCATTTTGTAATAGCGACCCCAATCTGCAAATAACACGCTAATCTACAAATACGTATTAGTAGATTCGTGTGCGATTAGTAGATTAGTGTTGCCCTTACTCGCTTAAAATTTCCTCTAACTTTTTATCAATATCTTCCGCTTTGATTTCTTTGTCCTGAACCGGGCCGAAGGATTCTTTTTTCGGTTTTTCTTTAAATACGTCACTGCTTTCTTTTTGGGAAATTTGAGGTTTTTTAGTCCTTCGTTCTTTCATGTGTTTTATCGGTTTTTTTACAATAATAAAGTGGCGCAATATTCCTTTTTCTTTTTCTAATTTTTCTTTCAACTCTTTTATTTCTTTTTCTTCCCCCTGGAATTCCAAAGTTACAAAAAACCCGGAACTATTTTTTTTAATGGGATAGGCCAAGCTTTGGGGCACTGTTTTTTCGGATTTTACGATAACACCGCCTTTGCTTTGCACAAAAACCTCAACCTCTTTTTTGAGATTTTCCGCTTCTTCGGATTTGATTCCCGAAGATATGATGTAGGTCAGTTCGTAAGGTTTCATAGTGGTATTATAGCAGGGATATTTAAAAAATCAAGGGTTTCAAAAAAAACCGGTAATTGAAAATATCAATTACCGGCAATCGATTAGAGGCTTAGGGCGGCGATAATAACTTCCGTAACATCAATTTTTTCGCATTGAACATCGCATCCGTGCAATTCCAGAAAACTTTTTCTTAAATGTTCGAGGCTTGATGTTGCCACCATGGGGCCCCTGAAAGTTTGCCTTGCATTATAAACAAAATCTTTGCTTCCCGACAAACTGACAGTGATAACAATTGCTTCAATATCAGGGTTTTTTGATAATTGCTCTTTGGCTTCAGTAGTATCAAAAGCCTTGATAACCGCCACTTTCCCCGCCAGCTGGCGTTCCCAAAGATTTTGGATGGCAGGATCTCTTTCAACCAGCAATACCTTTTTCATGGCCGCTCCTTCTTTTGTAATGTGCAAGTCTTGGACACCAAATCCAAGTAGTTTCTTATAGTACATTTAAAAGTTAAAGTCAATGATTTACTTTTCTTTTCCTTGGCATATAATTATTTATATGATAAATCAGTCTATTTTTAAATCCTACGATGTCAGGGGAATATACCCTGGTCAATTGGATGAGGCTGCGGCTTTTGCCATAGGTCGTGCTTTTGTAAAACATACCGGAGCTAAAAATATCGTAGTGGGCTATGATGCGCGATTATCGTCACCAGCGCTATTTAATGCCTTGACACAAGGACTTTTAAGTCATGGAGCACGGGTAACCAGTATCAGTCAAACGCCTACCGAAGGGCTTTATTTTGCGGTTGCCAATTATGATGTTGAAGCGGGGATTATGATAACTGCCAGCCACAATCCCAAGGAATACAACGGGTTTAAGATGATGGTGCGAAATGGCAGCGATATTACATGGATACGGGGAAAAGATTTGGTGCCGTTTGTTGAGGATAGCGTTTTTACCAAAAGTGATGCAGAAATTAAAGAGTTGGATATCTGGCCGGATTACTTAAAATTAATGGATTCTTTTTTTGATGCCAAAAATATCAAACCTTTTAACATCGTTGTTGATGCTTCAAATGGCGTCATCGGCAGTGTTATTGAAAAAATAAAAGACAGATTGCCAGTCAAAATTACCCCTTTGCATTTTGAGCCAGACGGCAATTTCCCAAACCATTCGCCAAATCCCTTGGATGAAGGAGCGGCAAAGCAAATTTGGGCTGCCATTAAAAAAGAAAAAGCCGATTTTGGTTTTATGTTTGACGGTGACGCCGACCGGATATTTTTGGTGGATGAAAACGGCCAAATGGTTTCGGCGGATATTGTATTGCTTTTACTAGCAAAACATTTTTTATTAAAAAACCCGGGCATGGGAATAGCATACAATTTAATTTGTTCAAGATCGGTGCCGGAGTTTGTTAAACAGTGGGGAGGCGTGCCAATTCGCACGCAAGTGGGCTTTGTGAATGTACGCGAAGGTTTGATAAATAACAATGGCATTATGGGCGGGGAGTTGTCAGCGCATTATTGTTTTGCTGATTACTTTGCATGTGATTCTGGGATCATTGCTTTTTTAACCCTGTTGCAGATTATCTCAAAAGAAAATAAACTGGTTTCAGAAATGGTAAAAGATTTGACCATCTATGCCAAGCCGTTACAACTTACCTTTACCGCAAAAGACCAGGGGGTTATACTGGAGAAAGTAAAAGAAAAGTATATTAATGGCAAGCAAGATTATTTAGATGGTGTTACTGTTGAGTATGAACATTGGTGGTTTAACCTAAGGCCATCAAATACCGAACCATTGTTAAAGTTAACCATTGAAGCCGATACCAAAGAGTTGCTAGAACAAAAGAAAGAGGAGTTGAGCAGGTTTATTTTTGGTGCGTAAAGGTTGAAGACAAATTATTTAATTTTAAAATATATGGCAGAAAAATTACGTCCGGATTACCTAGAGACAAATTATAATGATTCAGAAATCGAAGAAAGCAGAGAAAGAATAGTGAGCTTATTAAAGGAAAAACTAGGAGAAGTGGAGGCTTCAACAACTCCACAAAGTTTTAGAATGGCCTTAAGACAATTAAGGACAGAAATAAATAGCTTCATAGAAGACTAAATAACAAGATTAATGAAAAAAACAGCTTGAGGGCTGTTTTTTATTTGTTTATTTTGGTATATAAAGAATAGCCCTTTGATCGTTTTAATTCTCTTGAGGGAAGACTTATGTGGGAATTTCTCCATTTTTTACACGTAGCGTGGTGGAATATAAGATCATTTTTCAGTGGATTATTTGGGAGAACTTACAAGGCTAGGATCTGCGGACATTCTGCAAAGTTTTTTGCAAGAATAGAAGTGGACGGGCAGTATTATTTTGGGCCCTTAAAAAACAAGAATCCGGATTATTGCCATGAATGTTTGGCTGGTATGTCCATGCGATGCGTACTTTGTGGTAAGCCAATTTTAATTGGCGATTCTGTTACATTATTTGTAGCGCCAGAGGCACAGGGAGATTCCTTAATGTATCAATATCAATACAAAGGGTGTCTTATTGGATGTTGGCAATGCGTTAGTACTTCTGTTGAGATAATAGGACGCTGGGTGACACCAGGTGAATTTATGTTGACCAAAGATGCCAACGCAGTCGAGGCGAAAAAAGATAGCGGTAATTCCTTGGTTACGCCTTTGAAAATTTCGTCTTCTGGAAATAATGGTCAATATCACTGAAAAACAAAAAACAGCCAACCGGCTGTCTTTTTTTTACAGTAACTAACTATACTAATCCCATTTTTTCTTTCACTTCTTGCATAGTTGCTTTTGCAATGATTTGCGCCCTATCTTGGCCTTTTTTTAATATTTCTTGTATGTACGCTTCTCTTGATGCTAATTCTTTTTGCTTTCTGCGGAAAGGTTCTAAATAGTTTACCACAACTTCCGCCAAAGACTTTTTAAATTCGCCGTAATTCTTTCCTTTAAATTCTTTTTCTAATTCTTGAGTGGTTTTACCGGAAAGCAAACTATAAATCGTGAGTAAATTTGAAATACCGGATTTTTTGGTAATATTATATTTGATGTCTTTACCTGAATCAGTAGTCGCCGACATAATTTTTTTAGTAATATCTTCGGGCGCATCAAATAAAAAGATGCAACTTTTTGGTTCGTCCGATTTTGACATCTTCTTTTTGGGGTCAGTCAAACTCATTATTTTTGAACCTTCTTTAAGTATGAGGCTTTCGGGTTCTTTAAAGGTTTGGCCGAATTTTTGGTTGAATTTTTTAGCCAAACTTCTCATCAGTTCAATGTGTTGTTCTTGGTCTTTGCCCACAGGAACCGCTTCTCCCTTATATAGCAAGACGTCAGCGGCCATTAATACAGGATAATTTAAAAGCCCCGCATTGATATAGTCTTTGTGCTGCTCTGATTTTTCTTTAAATTGGGTCATTCTCTTTAATTCTCCCATGGGCGTAATGGTTTCCAAAAGCCAAGCCAATTCAGCATGTTCTTTAATTTGAGACTGCACAAAAATAATTGATTTTTCCGGGTTTATTCCAGCCGCTAAATAAATCGCAGTTGTTTCCAGGATATTTTTTTGTAATTTTTTCGGGTCATAGGGAGTGGTGATGGCGTGCAAATCAACAATGCAAAAAACACACTCATTGATTTGTTGTAACGGAATCCATTGTTTTATTGCTCCCAAATAATTTCCCAAGTGTAGGTCGCCCGTTGGACGTATTCCGCTAAATATTCGCATGTTGTTAGAATTTAGAAAGTAGAAAGTAGAATTACGACGTTCGTGTTCTATTTTCTAGATTCTATTTTCTCGTTTTAAAACTTACACCTCAATTACCACTGGTAAAATCATCGGCCTTCGTTCTGTTTTGGCAAACAAGAAATCTCCGATTTTATTTCTTATTTCATCTTTTACATACGACCAATTTTCTGTTTTTCCCTTGCCGGCTGTTTTGCTTACAATTTCAATTACTTTCTTGCGGGTTTGTGCTAACAAATCCTTTGATTCTCGTAAATACACAAATCCACGCGAAATAATATCGGGAGATCCCTTTACCTGTCCGGTTTGCCGGTCTACAACAGCCACAATGACAAACATTCCATCTTCTGCCAACATCTGCCGGTCTCTTAAAACTATTTCTCCTATGTCTCCCACGCCAAGCCCGTCAACAAATACATAATTCACAGGGACTTTTTCTTTTAATACCTCGCCTTTCTGGCTATCAAAACTGATGATGCTTCCATTGTCTGGCACAAATACTTTATGTTTTAAGTAGCCCATTCCATAGGCAATTCTCGCACATTCTTTTAACATGAAATGGTTTCCATAGACTGGGATAAAATAATCCGGCTTGACTTCATTAATCATTTGTTTTATACCGTCAATATTGCTGTGGCCGGAAACGTGCACATTCATAATATCATTGTGATATACATTGTCAGAAAGGCGGTAAATATTATCTTTTACTCGCTGTACCGTCCGTTCATTTCCAGGGATTACCGAAGAAGAAAATATAATCGTATCTTCTTTTTTTATGGTAATATATTTATGGTTGCCTGCGATAATTCTTGGCAATGCTGCCATTTCTTCGCCCTGCGCACCCGTGCAAATAATAACCACTTTATTATCCGGATAATCTTGTGCTTTATCTATGGTAATTATTACGCCCTTGGGGATTGTTATGTAGCCCAACTTTGTGGCAAGTTCAATATTGAGTTTCATTGAAAAGCCGTCTAGTGCAACTTTTTTTCCGGTTTGGGCGGCAAATTCTAAGATTTGTTTTATTCTTTCTATCTGGCTGGAAAATGTGGCAACAATGGTTCTTCCGGGAGCCTGGCCAATTAGTTTATTAATATTGGCTAACATTTCTTGTCCGGTTACCGGTGTTTTGGAATTGGTGGCTCCTAGCGCTTCTAACATTAAAATAGTTGGCCGTTTTAAATTAGCTAAATGGGTATAGTGTATCATGTCCCTGCCAATAGGATCTTTTTCTATAGACCAATCTCCGGGATGCACCACGGTTGCCACCGGAGTTTCTAAAATCACTCCGACTGCATCCATAATAGTGTGGTCGATTTGGAAAAACGACAAGGTAAAAGCTCCCAAGCTAACTTTTTCATCTAACGATTTTATATAGGAGGCTTTTAATTTTTTAGAACTGCCTTTATCAAAATCTTCCAATCGGTGTTTGATCATTTCTAATGTTAAGGGTCTTCCGATTATTTGCGGATAATTAAGCTTTTTAAGTAAAATCGGAGCCGCGCCAATATGGTCTAAGTGGCCATGGGAAAATATTACGGCTTTAATGTTTTTTTCTTTGCCCTTTAAATATTCGGTGTTGGGAATGACATAATCAATTCCTGGCATATCTTCTTCGGGGAATTGCAATCCCATATCTAAAACCACAATATCGTTATTGTATTCAAATACGGTCATGTTGCGCCCCACTTCTTCGCATCCTCCCAGGGGAATGATGCGCAGAGTGTTGGGTTTTGCTGGAGTTAACTCTGTTTGCGCTGCGCCGTAATTTTGAGCAGAGGCGGATTTTCTTTGGTGCGGATTATAGTTTCTTCTTTGTTTTTGCATAGTGTTTTATTTGGGAGTAATCACGAATATACGAATCTAAGATAATATACGAATTTTACCAAATATACAAATTTTCGTTTTGCGTATTCGTATATTTGTAATATTTGTATATTGAAACGTATTTGTATATTAGCGATTACTCTGGGTTATTTTTTATCGCCACGTTTTTGAGTTCACGTAGCTGAATTAATTATTATTTTATTTGAGAGTTTTTTAATTACTTTGAATTACGAAACTCCTCGAGGCTATTTGCGTAGGGTCACAAGGCGCAATTTGTCGCAACAAATTCGCCCCGACCGAGAGAATTTTGGCGGTATGGGTGGAAAAATGTTTAAACGTAGCCACGCATACGTTTAACACATTTTTACGGCCATGCCGGCAAAATTATCCGCAAAGAGCCCGAAAAGTCTTCTTCACATGGAGTTTCGTAATTCAAAGTATTTACCGTGAATTACCAAATGCTTTCTTTGGATTTTTGGTGCGGACGGCGGGAGTTGAACCCACATGATCTTGCGATCGCTGGCTCCTGAAGCCAGTGCGTCTGCCATTTCCGCCACGTCCGCATCTGTTATTACTGCATTAGTTTCTTGAATTCCTCAACCATGCTTACCGGAGTCGGGTCAGTATCATTTTCCATAGCTAAATAATAGGAAACCCAATCGCCTAAAAGCAGTGAAGAAAATATTTTAAATAAAGGGGAGCCGTCTTTAATGCCTATGATTTCAACCTTTGCGCCGGATTTTTTAATGATATTTGTAGTCAATTCCATTCTTTTTAAAATCCTTGGGTGTTCGCTTTTATCTTGCAATATAATTACGAAAAAGTTTTTAATGCCTAGTTTTTTTAGTCCCGTGTATCCTACCATTTCATTGTGGTTTAATTCCGGGAAGTAATTGTAAAAGGCGGGAATTTTTGAGTTTTCATTAAATTTTATTTTCCAAACCATGGCCAGGTTTTTCAAGCTGTCCGAGCTATAGATGACGGGGATTTTTTTAGAAAGTTTCTTGGCTAATTTATTTCCTTCATTTTCCAGTGAAGTGTTTATTTCTTGCAACTGTTTTGAAGTCCGCAAAATTTCAGAAGACATATCGTCAATAATTTTTGCATTTGCCAGGATTTTTACCAGAGCCGAAAAAATATATCCCGTAGCTGACCGCGGCTGTATGCCGCTTGGAATTTTTACAAAAGGAATATTGTTTTTTAAGCACAGCATTTCAATCTGCCCGCCGCTAGCCATACAGATAATAGGTAATTTCCTGGTAATGGCTTCTTGCAGGGCGGAAAGCGGCTCTTCGGTATTTCCTGAATAAGATATGCAAATGACCAGGCTTTTTTCGTTTGCTTGGGTGGGCAAGTTATAACTGCGGTGCAGGCTAATGGGAATAGGTGCATTTACGATAGTGTTTAATATATCGCCTGGCAGAGCAGACCCTCCGATTCCGCAAATAATAACATTGGAAAAATTGTTTTCTATGTTAATATTTTTTGCCAAATCCAAACCATCCTTTATTTGCAAAGGAGAATCAATAATCACTTGCTTCATATTTGATTTGTCTGTGTTGCTTATTTCCATACTCGCTTAGTTTGCAAATACCAGTTTGTAATATTTGAAAATCGTTTTGCCGGATCGGCGATTTTTACGGTATCAATACCTGATACGTTTTGTGATGCCCAGTACAAATAATGAGGATTGTATAAAAACAGGGCGGGGGCATCGTTAAGGATAATAGTTTGTATTTTTTCCAAATCTTCTTTTTTTTGCTCTTCGCTCAGTGTTTGGCGTGCGTCCTTCAACAATTTGTCCACATCTTTGTTTTCATATGACGAAAGATTGAGCCCCGGGTCAAGTTTTTGCGATGAATACCAGAAAGGGTACAGGTCCGGTTGGATCCCCAAGGTTTCTCCGTAAAGCAGGGCATCATAACCCCTGTTTTTAATGATAGGTTTTATATCGGTTATATTGACAGCATTAACCGTTACGCTAACGCCGATAGACTGCCAATAGTTTTTTAGCAAGTTGGCAACTTCCACTAGTTGCGGCTGGTTTATGGTGACTAGGGTAAATGCTAGGGGCTGGGTGTTTGGGGTTTGCTGGATGCAAAGTTCATTTAATTTTTTCCGGGTAGCTGTTCCCGTTTCACCTGTTGGCTTTTCTGATGCCAGGTATTTTTTTTGAAATTCCGTTACAGCGTCTTCAGTAGCTTTGCCGTAAGTTCCGTTGGTTTCATTTGCCAATAACATTTTGAAATTTTCATCCAGCCGAGCCAGGCATCCTTGAAGCTGGGTTACTTCGCTTCCTTTTGACCCAACCTTCAAATAGCTTTTAAATTGGAAAGCGGGTTTTTTAGAAATTGCTTTTTCCCTTACTAGCGGGATATTATCTTTTCCGCCCGAGGCGGACTCGCCTTTGGCGAGAAATCCAGATTTATCTAAAAGGTTTTCTGCTTTTTTGACATCAAATTCATAGACGTTATCGGGTTGTTGGTAGTTAAAGAAATCAGGCAGAATGGGGGAGTCAACGATTTCTATGTTGTTTTTTGTTTGAGAGCTTATATCGGTGATGCTTATAGTTTGGGATATTTCATTTTTATTTACGGAATAGGTAAGCGCTTGGCGTATGTTTTTGTCAGAAAAAATACTTGTTTTTTGATTGTTGAAAAATACCGCAAAGTATCTGGGCAGTGAAAAAGAATACATGGAAAATTTTTCATTGGCCGGCCGCCCTCCCAAGCGCAGTTGTTGTTCTAAGGTTCCATTATTTTCGCTTGCGGGCGCCAGGGCAAATCCGTCAATGGCTCCGGTGTTGGCGGCTTTAAGCACCTGATCCATTTTTTCAAAAAAATTAAAAGAAATTTCTGATACAAAAGAAGGGGTGGCGTAGTATTTTCTGTTTGATGCAAGGCTCAATGATTCTATGAAGCCCGTATTGGCCTGGCGAAGTCCTTTAAATTCAAATGGACCCGACCCGATGGGTTGCAAATTATAGGTTGAGAGGATGAAATTTTCCGGTGAAATGTTTTCCCAAATATGCTTTGGGATTATTTTAAAGATGCAGTTTTCAAGAAAAGAATTATAGGGTTGTTTTAAGATGAATGCAAGAGAGTTGTCGGATATTTTTTGTACATCCACGTCAATCCAGTTAGCCCTTTGGGGGCTTTTATAGTCTGAATTTTGCATGGTTTTTACGGTAAAGAGCACATCGTCTACGTTGAGGGTTTTTCCGTCATGCCAGAATATATTATTTTTTAAGGTAAAGGTATAGGTTTTTCCATCAGAAGAAATGGTATAACTTTCTGCCAGGTCTGGCACGATTTGCCCGTTTTTATCATAGTTCATCAATCCGGAAAAAACCAGATCAACTAACGTTCTGTCAATATCATTAGTCTGTCCGTATATTGGATTTATGAATCTTGGTTGTCCTACTGCGCCCTCTGTGTAGATTCCGCCAAATGCCGGCACTGCATGGGTATTATTAATATAAAAGTATATTGTTAGAAAGGTTAAAGACCCAACTGCTAACGCCAAAAATGTGAAAAAAGTTATTTTTTCACTTTTTTTCAGTACTTTAAAAATTTGTTTCCATTGGGAAAAACTGGGAAATTTCAATTTAGCTTCTAGCTTCTAGCTTCTAGCTTCTAGCCAGCTGCTAGATGCCAGATTGCCAGTTGCTCATTTTTAAATGAGGAGATTTAAAATACCCAAAATAATAAAAAGCGCTGCAATAACTATGCTGGCATAATATATTTTTTTTTGTATTCCGCGCCTTTGAGAGTAAGATTCCCCTCCTCCGCTGCCCCCAAACCCAGCACCCAAGGCGGTTCCCCGTTGTTGCACTGCGATGAGAACAATTAAAATCACTGAAATCGCAATCTGGGTAAAAAATAAAATTTGCTTGGTATCTATCATGAGATTTTTATTCTTCTTTTAGTAAAAATTTATTTGATATGAAGGCGAATGCCCAAATGATGAGCGTTGTCCAAAAGAGAGGGAAGAAAAATGGTACAGATAATTCTTTAAAAATAGCATCTACCACCCATAACAGACCCATATTTATTACAAATCCAAAAAATCCAAGGGTGATAATGCGAAGAGGCAGGGTAATGGTATTTAAGATAGGTTTTACAAAAAAGTTAAGCAACCCTAAAACAATTCCAAAAAGAATAAAAAGCTGCCATGTTGCGGTTAGAGGAAATCCAAAAAAGTTAGAGCCGGGATATATCGTTACTGTGGCTTCGGCAAAAAACATAGATGCCAGCCAAAACCCTAGTCCGGCGCTTATGATTGCTAAGATAAGCCTTTTCATTGGGTTGATAATAGCAGATTTTGATAAAAAAGAAAAGTCCCCAGGCAAAAGCGCAGGGGACTTGGGTTTTTCATGCGGCTTTATTCTTTTGGATTAGCAGAGTCTCTTGGTATGTGCAGGTTTGAGCGGGTGCACCGCATATGGGGCAATTTGTTACCCCAGGTTTTAGCCAAAACTTTTGGCAATCTACACAGCAGTACGCCGGCTGATCGGCCAAAAGCGAATGGTCATATGGGGCCATTTCTGTCCCGCACTTGTAGCATTTTTTAGACCCGGGCTCCAGCCACACCTCCTTGCAATGGCCGCATATCCAATATTTCATTATCAACAATTCTGTCAAATAATCAGTCAAAAGAAAGAATAGAATGAATATTGGAGCCGAAAAAACAAACCACCCGATGACTGTCATCAGCAATTCCTCCTAGTTTTGGGCAAAAATGTTGTCGCAAGAACTATTTTATAACTAACATATTTTTATTATTAAGTCAACAAAGTTTTTTTTCTTAACTTTTTATGGTAGGTAATGGCAAACCTGTGAGCTTCGTCATCAAGATGCACGATTAAATTATATATTTCTCGGGGAAGACTTTTTAATGGAATATGTTGTTTTTGACCTTCAATGAGAATCTCCCGTTTTCCCTTGGCAATGGAAATGATTTTTATTTTTTTTAATTCAGGGTCATTTTTTGCCTTGCCCTGAGCTTGTCGAAGGGTTTTTATCCCAATATTTAATTGGGCAATCCCGCCATCAATTAACATAACCTGCGGATATCCCCATTCTGGATGCGCCAGTCTTCGCACCAATACTTCGCTTAGCATGGCAATGTCATTGGGTTTGTTTTCCATTTTGATTCGAAACTTTTTATACTGGTTTTTGTCGGGTTTTCCGTTTAAAAAAACCACCATAGAAGCTACCGCCAACGTGCCCTGGATATTGGAAATATCATAACATTCTATTTTGGAAATCGGATTTTTAGTTTGCAATATTTCTTGTAATATTCTTTGCGTTGTTTCCCAATTATCATATTGATGTTTTTTATTTTCAATTACATTGGCATGGCTCATAACTTGCTCTAGCGCCGATATTTTATCCCGGATCTGCATCGCTTCTTCAAATTTATTTTGCCCGGATACATCCGCCATTTCTTTCTTTAATGCATATAAAACGGTTTTTCTTTTCCCCTGTAAAATTAATGTTAGTTTTTTTATATTTTTTTTGTATTCTTGCAAATCGGGATTGGGTCCCGGACAAAGTTCCAAATGACACCACGTGCAATTATTTTTCGGATGTTTGGTTGTGGTATAAAAAGGGAATATTTTACGTAAAAATTTCAAGGTTTTTTTCAGAGCATTTCCTTCGGTAAACGGGCCGATGTATTGGGTTTTTGTATCTTTCTTTTGGTGGGTGACAAAAGCAATGGGGCGCTCGCCTTGGGTAATTGCCACATAGAAATAATTTTTGTCGTCGCGCCAGACGGAATTAAATTTTGGCTGGTGTTTTTTAATTAAACTGGCTTCTAAAATCAATGCTTCTATTTCTGATCTGGTTTCTATAAAACCGATTTTTGACACTTTTTTTATATACAAATCATCTTTATAGGTTGGCTGGAAAAAGTGGTTTTTCACCCGATCTTTTATATTAATGGCTTTGCCGATGTAAATCGGTTCTTTATTGTCCCAAAACAAATATACTCCGGCCGTTTTGGGGAGGTTTTCAATGATGTTTTTAAGTTTACTATTTAGCATGATTTTATTTAACGTTAAATGACGTTTTTATGCAAATGAAAAGCCATCGAGTTCAAGAAATTGAGCAATATCTATAAGCACCTGTTATGTAATAAAAAACCGACATTCTGTAAACATCGGTTGTAAATCAAAGCGTAATTACCAAGCCTTGGCAAGCTGGAATCACATCAATACTTCTACTTTTGCAATATGCGACCACCCTACCAAGAGCATCTTCCCTCCCATGGAATGGCATCACCTGTAAATTTGGACTCTTAGCGCTAACCGCATCTATCGCACTAACAATTTCGGGCAAATTACCATGTCCAGAACAATGAACTTTGGCTCTCCTTGCAAAAGAGCCCTCAACTTTTGGAAAAGAGGAATCAATTACCACTTGAACTTCCATTTCGTGGATTCTCTTGCACATTGAATTGATTTGTCCCATCAAATCTCCTGACCATGCCGGTATACTGCCTGACAGAATAACCATGTCACCCGGTTTTAACTTAGTGTCATGGGTTGTCCCGTACGACAACTTTACCAATGCCGAACCTTCCATGCGAGAACGATTGCCTTCTCCTTGCGCCCAAACGCCAGTTACCAGGTTAAACCTTTCGGTCGTGTTTCCTGATATGTGTCCCCTGAAAGCTTGCAGGCTCTGGAAAAGAGCGGCTCCATGCAACTTAGGAAAGTAACCTGTTGCATTTTTTACGGCCTGTTCAAGGCCAAAAGCACGGCATAATTGGGTGGAAAAAAGCGCAACGTAAACACTGGCAAAAGAATCTCTTGCAAAAGTTTCTTGGGCCAAATCCATAATGGTTTTTTGCGCCAAAACTTCAGTGTCTTCCCACGGTTCGTTTCGCATGGCTCCCGTAGAATCAATAATAAGAAAGTCAATATTAGAAAGCTGGCTGGGTAATTCCATCTTACGGAAATCCGCTGTGTACAATACATTTTTACTACCCCTATACCAAACACTCGCCGACCCTGGAACCGAATGACTAACATCAAGCAATGTTACTTTATCAGTCGAAACTTGATGTTTTACATACCGATAGCTATTAGAAGAAAATGCATCCGTTCTAAATCCGGCAACAGAAAGACTCTTTTTCAGTAATTGCCAGGTCATATTAGTGGCAATAATCGTAGGTAATGGAAGTCCCATTCTGACAAATTCTTTCAATGTTGGCACCAAACCACCAACATGGTCAAAATGGTAATGACTGACGACAATATACTGAGGACGGGCATTAATAATGCACGAAACAATTCTTTGTAACATTAATTTTGATTCAGGGGAATTTGCCGGACTTGCTCCACAATCAATGACCATCGTATCATTACCGTCTTTGAGAATTAAACACGAACCTTGCCCTGCGCCAACCAATCCAATCACTTCAATTTCTACTCTTAAGGGAATGATCTGCACCTTGCCAGCGCCAGGTTTGGGCGACAACCTAGCCCTTTCCATGAATTTCTTCCAGAGCTCTAAACGACTACTAGACACAGCTACCCCCCCCTCAATAAAAGGCAGTATCAGTTACTCTTGCTTGAGCAACTATTTTTCAAAGAGCCGTACTATGTTTTAAATATCATATAAACCCAAATATATCAAACACGCAACTATTGACAGTAGCATGTGTGTAGTGTATGCTCCAAACAGAACCGGTACTTTGACATCGCCCAATTACAAAAAAGGAGCGTGCGTGCTAAATGCCATCTACATTGACTACCACCAACTCCACCTGCAATGCGGCAAGGGTGGTATTTCAATGGACGATGCCATGACCCAAATCGTTGAAATGGGATTAGAAAAGGGCGAGATTAGCGAAATTCGCTTATTTGTGCCCACCTATCTTAACGACACAAGGCCATGGCACACTATCAACGAACTTGAAAAAAAGTTCGGAGTGGAAGTGAGCGTCTGCCCGACGCTTACCGAAGAAAGCGAAAGCGGAATCAAGATGAAAGACGCGGTGGATGCCAAAGTGCTGGTTTGGGTAAAAACCCATCTGCACAAGGGCGTTACGCCAAATCTTGTCATTTTTGTTACCGGCGACGCTGACTTTATCGTCATCGCCCACGAGGTAAAAAAGAAAGGGAAGAAAGTTGAATTCTGGTCGGTTGATACTTCAAACGTCAACAGTCTCATCAAGAGACAAGAGACGTTTGCGATCATAAAACCAGCAAGTCAACCCGAAAACCCGTTCACAGAGAGCCTACAAAAAATCATCGACGAAAAACCGGTCGATGAAAAAGATCGCTGGCGATTTGCCAAAATCGCTCAACTCATCGTGCTGCAGCGCAAAAAACCTGTAGTAAAACGATCGAGCAAAGAAGCGGTCAATCACGTCTCGCTTCTGATCAGTGCCGATCTGGGCATTTCTTTTGCCGAGGCAAAGGATTTGCTTGGAGCACTTATGACTCTGGAAGTCGCTCGGATTTATCCGGTGATTGACAGAATTGTTAACATTGACGCTTCGTCCAATCTGTTCGAGTCCATTGCGTTCCATGCGTAGAGAACGTCTCTATCGCAGAACGCATGTCCTTAACAAGTTAGGAGACTACGATGTCCGACAACGGCAAAGTTTTGAGAGGCGGGACGGGAACGTCCAACGCTTCGGCTGATTTGATTTCGCCCGAGATAATCGACCGTGCCAAAATTCAGGGCGCCAAACCGCCCCAGGCCAAGGCTTCGCCTGAAGCCGAAAAAAAGAAGGAGACGATCGTGACTACCGCCGCACCGCCGGCAAATCCGTTGATGGCCAAACTTGCGGAGGCTATGAAAAGGGCCAGCGAGAAAGCGCAGGAAGTGCGGACGAAGGAAACGCAGTCGGCGGAAATCGCCCGTGCGACCGCAAGCAACGAGGAAATGGTTAGGAGTTTCCTGACTATGATCCAGCAGGTTCAGGAACTGGTGGTTGTGAAAATTACCTCTGCCGGTAAAACCGAGCAGAGCGCCCGAAAGCAGGTCAGTCAGCTCGGTGCCTCTGACCAGGTGAAGTTGCTGGCTGATTACGCCAGCGACGACGATGTCCAGGACATCCTGGCGTCGCTCGAAGTCATCAACAGCGAACCCCGTACCCGCGATGCGCTCTACGGAGCCATCGACTGGTGGTACAGGCCGCTGGTGGAAATCGGCACCATGGAAGCGCTGGACAAATTCTTGTCCGACGCTTTCAAGGCCGGGGTGGTCAGTCTGGCCTATGGCAAAAAACCCTCGGACCAGGCCGTGACCATCAAAGTCTTCGGCCAAAACGACAAGTACTACCTGCCCAAGCCGGAGAGGGACGAGGCTGTCGCTGGTTGGACTTTCTGCAAGGAAGCGGAAGAGTGGGCCATCAAAAACTGGGACGCCATGAGCCGGTTGCGCCAACAAGCCACGCAGGAACTGACGCCTTTCCTCATCTCCAAAAGGGGGTATCAGGGCAACCTGTTCGTCCCGCTCAGCCTCCACGAAGCAGTACTTCTGGAGGTTAAGGTCCAGGGCGGCTGGACCACCGTCAGGTGTATTGACTCGGTGGGCCTCCAAGGGAAAGACATCCCCGACGGCGGCCAGTACCAATGGGACAACCACCGCAAGACAGTGGTGGGAAATTCCATGTCCGATGTCTGGCAACGGATTTCCGACACCGTCAATCAGATGGCCCAGGATCAGTATGATGCATCGCAACAACGCCTCAATGTCAAAGAAGCAAGGACCAAACCTCTGCTCGAAGGAACCACCGTGGGTTCTCATTTCAAAGACCAGGGCTTGACCCGGGTCTTACAGAAGGACCAAACAGCCGTGGTCGCCATGTGGCGCTTCGACCACTCCTGGAATAACAGGGACGGTTTCCTGGGGTTTAAGGTGCGCTGGCAGGGCGGCATCTTGGTGGAGGCGGTCGATTACGACCACTTCTTCCCCAAGCAGCTGATCGGCACGGTGATGCCCGTCACCATTGCCAATGAAACGTTGAGAGTGAGGCTCGACTCACTCCCGCGCAACACCGACAAGCAGAAGGACGAGTACTCGGCCTGGAAAATGCTGGAGGTGTTCCTCAACGCGCGGTTGACCCAGGAGAACCGCAATGTGGGGACCGGCGATCAGGCCGCCAAACTGTAACAAATTCTGCTACGCAACTGCGTAGCCAGAATAAAGGGCGTTGCAAATGTACGCAAGTACAAATGCAACGCCCATTTTTTTTACAAATTTTTTGGCTTTGGCCGTTTTTTTTAGATTATCTACAAAGTTGAAAATTATTTTTAAAAATGCTACGATAAATCCATAAAAATAGTAAAATAATAATTTTAAAAAATGAAACTACATCCTTTACTTAAAAATTTTGTCTTTGTCGTACTCATTCTTTTTGTTGTCGGAGGAGTTTTTAGCTTGCTATACTTGCCTTCGGAAAAACCAAGCCAAATTTCTATTTCACAATTGGTAAATGATATCAATGCCGACAAAGTGAAAAAAATAGACGTTTCAGGGGATACTGTTAAAATAACCTACACCGACGACCCTTCAAATCCTTCAGGGCAAGCTAAAACCGCCAATTCCATGAAAGAATCAAACTCGGTTCTGCCGGATTTGCTAACCAATTTAGGGGTAGACAAAACCAAACTGCAAAAAGTTGAAATAAGTGCTGCGGCGGTGCAAGAAAGCGTTTGGTCATGGCTTTTACCAGCTTTGCTTTATGGTATTTTACCATTGGTATTAATTAGTTTTTTCCTCTGGACAATGCTAAAACAGGCCAAAACCGGTGCCGGCCAAGTGTTTGATTTTACCCGCTCGCGCGCCAAAATTTTCGGAGCCGACCCCAACAATAAAGAAAAAATCACCTTCAAAGACGCCGCCGGATTAAAAGAAGCTAAAGAAGAACTGACTGAAATCGTGGACTTTTTAAAATTCCCCAAAAAGTATTTAGCTATGGGCGCCAAAATCCCCCGAGGCGTGTTGTTGCTGGGAAGCAGCGGAGTCGGAAAAACACTTTTGGCACGCGCGGTTGCCGGTGAGGCTAATGTACCATTTTTTTCTATTTCAGGGTCTGAATTTGTGGAAATGTTTGTGGGAGTCGGGTCAGCCCGCGTACGAGATCTGTTTGCCACCGCTAAAAAAGCCGCTCCTTCCATTATTTTTATTGACGAATTAGACGCCATCGGACGACATCGCGGAGCCGGTATTGGCGGAGGCCACGATGAACGCGAACAAACCTTAAATATGATTTTGGTGGAAATGGACGGATTTCAAAAAGAATCCGGAGTCATTGTTATGGCCGCTACCAACCGCGGAGATATTTTAGATCCCGCACTGTTAAGACCCGGCCGATTCGATAGAAAAATTATTTTAGATCCGCCAGATGTCCACGATCGGGAGGAAATTTTAAAAATCCATTCAAAGGAAAAACCGCTAGCTCCGAATATAAATTTTAAGGAAATTTCCGAAAGAACTCCCGGATTTTCCGGAGCGGATTTGGCAAACGTTGCCAATGAAGCGGCTTTGCTGGCGGCTAGGGAAAATAAAACCGAAGTGTTTCAAACCGATTTCTTGGAAGCCATTGAAAAAGTATTACTGGGTCCTGAAAGAAAAAGCCATTTGTTATCCAAAAAAGAAAAGGAAATTGCGGCCTACCACGAAGCCGGGCACGCCTTGGTTTCAAGCTCTATCCCGGGTACGGATCCGGTAAGAAAAATATCTATTATTTCCCGTGGCATGGCGGGCGGATATACTTTGCAAGTCCAATCTGAAGAAAATAAGATGAGGACAAAAACTCAATTTTTGGCAACCATTGCCACGTTAATGGGGGGCATGGCGGCTGAACGGCTAATGTTTGGGGAAATGACTACGGGAGCCAGTAATGACTTAGAAAAAGCTTCGCATTTGGCCAGAAAAATCGTAAAGGAATGGGGAATGTCTTCACTGGGACCCATCTCATTTGGCGACAAAGAAGAAATGGTATTTTTAGGAAAAGAAATTTCAGAACAAAGGAATTATTCAGAAGCCGTGGCCACAAAAATTGACAAAGAAATAGAGGGAATTTTACGAGGCGCCGAGAAAAAAGCGGCCGAGATTGTTGCCAGAAAAAAAGATATGCTGGAAAAAATCGCCAAAACGTTAATTGAAAAAGAAACGATAGAACGGGAAGAATTTGAAAAGATTATGGGAAACGGAAAAAAGAAAGTAGAAAATAAAAAATAGAATA
>MHPA01000027.1:27178-52543 GCA_001820255.1 Candidatus Staskawiczbacteria bacterium RIFCSPLOWO2_01_FULL_38_12b
TCAGCGGCAGAGCATTCGGCTTATATCCGAACGGTCCTAGGTTCGAATCCTAGTGGGAGCACAAATTCATTATGCAAAGCCTTGTTAAAATTAGAGTAGCAAAACCAGAAGACGCCAGCCAAATCAATGAAGTTCTTTATCAAACTTGGCTTGCAACCTACCCCAACCAAGAAGTGGGTATAACCAGGGAAGATATTGAAGAACGCTTTAAAGATCGACAGTCAGAAGAAAAACTAGAAAAACGACGAAATGAAATTACCAACGATACGATTGCCACATTATTAGTTGCAGTGAAAAATGGAAAAATTGTCGGCCTTTGCCGAATAGAAAGATTACCGGATAAAAATCGACTGCGGACAATCTATGTACTGCCAGAATATCAAAGCAAGGGGATTGGCACAATGATGTGGGAGGAGATACAAAAATATACAGATGCCAAAAAAGATATCACCGTAGAAGTGGCAACCTACAATAAAAAAGCGATTGCATTCTATGAAAAATTAGGATTCCAAGATACCGGCAAGCGTTTTAAAGACGAAAGATTTTACATGAAAAGTAAGAATACAATTCCTGAAATTGAGATGATCCTCAAAGTTTCAAATGAGTAATAGTAATAATGATATCAAAAAATTCCAAAAAACGGTTTGGGATTTTTACAAAAAGAATAAACGGGATTTTCCCTGGCGCCAGACCCAAAACCCTTATCATATTTTAGTTTCGGAAATCATGCTCCAGCAAACGCAAGCCGACAGAGTGGTTCGTTATTTTGAAAATTGGATTAAGCGATTTCCGGATTTTACATCTTTAGCACAAGCAACATTTAGCCAAATGTATCCATTTTGGCAGGGATTGGGGTATAATCGCCGTGCGCTTGCGCTCAAGCGCACGGCAGAAAAAACCGTAAAAGAATTTGGCGGAAAACTGCCAACCAATATTACAGCGCTTGAACAATTTCCCGGAATCGGCCCATATACCGCCCGGGCCGTAAGTATTTTTTCTTTTAACACACCCGTTGCCTGCATTGAAACTAATATTCGCCGGGTTTTTATCCATCACTTTTTTCCCTCCCCCGCGGGAGTGCGGATTAATGCGGATTCCAACGCAGATTTACGCAGATACGAAAAAATAGACGACAAAGCAATAATGAAATTGGCAGAATTAGCACTAGATAAAAAAAACCCAAGAGAATGGCACTGGGCTCTAATGGACTATGGTGCATATTTAAAATCACATCCACCGGGCGGCGGACCCAACCCAAACCGAAGGCACAAAAATTACAGCATACAATCAAAATTTGAGGGTTCATTGCGCCAAATCCGAGGAGCAACTTTGCGAATACTTTCTGGCGAATCAATGACTACTAACGAGCTTATCAAACGGCTTAAAAAAGCCCTTCGACCAAGCTCAGGGCAAGCAACAAACCAAACAGAAGAAAGAATTAAAAAAGTAATAGCCATATTGGAAAAAGAAGGATTAATAGAACAAAGTAAAAAAGTTTATTCGTTAAAATAAAATATGAAAACAAAACCAAAAAAAATAAACACTGATGAGAAAATGACTCCCTACATGGAAAGCTGGCTGGCAGAAGTAGAACAGGATATTAAAGCTGGAAAAAATATGAGCGGGCCATTCCACACTATCGAAGAACTCATGAAGCATCTTACAAAAAAAATTTAAGAAATAACACTAGCGCGATTAGCTCAGTGGCAGAGCACCTTTTTGACGTAAAGGGGGCCGTGGGTCCGATTCCCTCATCGCGCACAAAATATGTCATCAGCGAAAACCCTCTTAAAATTTGAATTGCTTCTTAAAAAATATAACTCTATTTATAGGGATTTATCGTCACTACATAATGCTAAAAATCTCGATAATGACGTAGAGCATTCCTACCGCGTAGCAATGCTTTGCTGGATGCTCATTGATGAATATAAATTTAAGCTAGACGCTAACAAAGTTATCCGTTATGCATTAGTGCACGACTTGCCAGAAGTTTACGCAGGAGATATCTCCATGTACGCAAATTATTCCCAAAAAAGTAAAGAAAAGAAAGAAGCTCAATCTATTAAAAAACTGGTAAAAGAATTTCCTAAACAAAAAAGCCTCTGGAAAGATTTGCATGAATACGAAAAGAAAAAAGACGACGAAAGTAAATTTGTTTATTTGATAGAAAAATTGGAGCCTATTTTAGCGGTACTATTATCGGAAAAAGATCATTGGGTAAAAAGAAAAGTAACCTGGGAAGATTTTTTAGAAAGAAAGCAACGGAAAATAAAAAATCTAGACACGATAGCCCAATTTTTAAATCAAGATTTAATGGGCTATTTAAAGAAAAATAAGAAGAAATTTCACAAATCAAAAAGTAGACTTGTCCCTTAATAAGGTTTGTTACGAAAATCTAAGGTTTCAGAGCGGTAAATTTGATAGAATTTTGAGGTTTAGCTTTAGCTAAGCTGAAAAATTATAGCAAATGTAACGCTGAAAGATTAGATTTGCAGTAAGATCTTATTAAGGGGCAAGTCTAGTAAACCTAACATTTGAAAACGTGGCAGAAGATTTTTCAAAAAACCTTATCAAAGAATATAAGTATTGGCAGATTTACATTAACGCAAACCAAAGCTATCTTGGAAGGTGTGTTGTTTGGTGTAAACGCACCGACGCATTAGATTTAACAGATGCCACGCCAGAAGAACAGCAAGAACTCTTTTTAGTCTTACGAGAATTAAGGGAGGCCTCAAAAAAAGTGTTCCAGCCAGATTGGTTTAACTACCTTTTTTTAGGGAACGTAATGCCACACCTACACGGACACTTTCTCCCTCGATACGAAAAACTAAAAGCGTTTATGGGTATCAACTTTATTGACGAGTTATATGGACATTACCCTAACGACAATGACGATTACACTGTTGCTGTGCCACAAGAAGTGCTGCATGCTATGAAAGATAGGCTAACTGAAGCATTAAAATAACATGGACTTAAAAATAATTTACGAAGATAACGATGTATTAGTGGTAGACAAACCGGCGGGGGTAGTGGTTTTTCCGGAAGGAAAAGTTAAAACCGAAAACACTCTCATTGATTACCTTTTAGAAAAATACCCTGACCTAAAAAATGTGGGCGAGGCGCCGCGATACGGAATTGTGCATAGGCTTGATAAAGATACTTCCGGCATCCTTTTGGTGGCAAAATCAACTCAAGCCTTGATTTTTTTGCAAAAACAGTTTTCCGCCGGCGCCAAAGCTTTGGCGGACAAGAAAAATAGAGAAACTAGCAAACCCCTTGAAAAAACTCTGGAAAAAAGGTATATTGCACTTGCGACTGGCGTCATAAAAGAGGATACAGGCGTCATTCACACATTAATTGGCAGATCCAAAAGCGATCCACGCAAGCAAAAAGCCACCTGGCTGGAAGATAAAAATCCAGAGGGAAAACGGGAAGCGATAAGCGAGTATAGTGTTTTAGAAAGATTTAAGGATTATACCTTACTAGAAATGCAGATTAAAACGGGACGAAAGCATCAGATAAGGTGCCACCTAGCCTATATCCATCACCCTATTGCAGGGGATACGCTCTATAGCTTCAAAGATTCGCCAAAACCAGAAGGATTAGAAAGGCAGTTCTTGCACGCATCTTATCTGAAGATACAATTATTAGATGGTCAAACCAGGCAATTTAGATCGGAATTGCCTAAGGAGTTAGGGGAAATAATTAATAACTTGAAAATTTTATAATTTTTAATTTTATAATTTTGTAAATAATTTTTTAAATGTGTTAATTTTTAAACATTAAAGAATTTAATCATTATTTAAAAATTAAAAATTGGAAATTAAAAATTCAGCATGACTACGCTAACCGAAACATTTAATAAAGCACAAGAAAAACAAATGCCGGACATCCGTCCTGGCGACATTGTTCGCATACACCAAAAAATCAAAGAAGGAGACAAAGAAAGAATCCAGATTTTTGAAGGCGTGGTAATCGCCAGAAAACACGGTAAGGGAATTTCAAGCACCATTACCGTAAGAAAAGTGGTTGATACGATTGGGGTGGAAAAAATATTTCCCGTGCATTCACCTTCTCTGTCAAAAATAGAAGTGGTAAAATCAAGCAAGGTGCGAAGGTCAAAACTGTATTACCTAAGAACCGCAAAGGGCGCAAAAGGAAAATTGAAAAATAAGGAATTGGCGGCAGCTATTGCGCCAGAGAAAGCTGCGGTCATGGAACCGCCCGCAGAAGATACTGCTCAACAGGAATCTGCGCCAACCGAACAGAAATAAATCGTATTGCGAAACGTAATATTTTTTAAGAGATAAACGTTTTGGCAACCTGAAATTTCAGAGAAATTTGTACGTTGCGCGGGTGGCGAAACGGCAGACGCACTACCTTGAGGTGGTAGCGCCCGCAAGGGCATGCAGGTTCGACTCCTGTCCCGCGCACAAAATTGCTTTAGCGGTTTTGAGTTATTAGTAATTACTTTGAATTACAAAACTCCTCGAGGCTATTTGCGAGAGAATTTTGGCGGTATGGGTGGAAAAATGTTTAAACGTAGCCACGCATACGTTTAACACATTTTTACGGCCATGCCGGCAAAATTATCCGCAAAGAGACCGAAAAGTCTTCTTCACATGGAGTTTCGTAATTCAAAGTGATTAGCAGTCAATTTTTAGACGAGCGTTTTGTCTAACAACTAATTACTCATAACTAACAATTATTTTTGCTACGTAAAAATTTGGACGCTTAGCTCAGCGGTAGAGCATCTCCTTTACACGGAGAGGGTCGGGGGTTCGAATCCCTCAGCGTTCACACTTTAATAATTGAACCCATATGTTGTAATGTATATACACGCAACTAACATATTCAATTATGAAGATAGAAGAAAAAGTATTATCTCGAAAATTACGAACACAGGGATTATCAATAAATGAAATTTGTAATAAAACTGGCTTTGCAAAAGGAAGTGTAAGTCTTTGGGTAAGAGATATCGAATTAAGTAAAACTCAAAAAAACGAACTTTCACAAAAAGGATTCAGGAAAGAAGTGATAGAAAGACGTAGAACTACAAGACTATCCAATGAAAATAATCGCAGACAAATAATTATTGATGGAGCCACAGAAAATATAAAAGATATATCAAAAAAAGAATTGTGGCTTATAGGCATAGCTTTATATTGGGGTGAGGGCGCAAAAACTTTAAGAAGCGGGGTGCAATTTTCCAATAGCGACCCGGCAATGGTAAAAGTTATTATGAAGTTTTTTAAAGTAAGCTGCAAGGTTCCGATAGAAAAATTCAGAGGCCACATCCATCTTCACCCTCATTTAAACGAAAACGAAGCAAAAAAGTATTGGGGTGAAATTTCCGGCATACCACTGGACCAATTCTATAAAACTTCGACACAACAAAGCAGGGCAAATAAAGGTAAAAAAGATTCTCTGCCATTTGGAACAATCAATATCCATGTTAATAACACCGAGTTATTTTTGAAGATCAGGGGATGGATAAAGGGGATGTATGAAAATATTGTTTAAAAATCCGCCGTGGTAGCTCATTGGTAGAGCAGACGCCTGAAGAGCGCCTGGTAGGGTGTTCGATTCACCCCCGCGGCACAGGAAAATTACGAAGCGACACGTAATAATTTCTTTCGGAAATTACACGTGCCTGCAACATAAAATTTTCTTTTAAAATTTGTACGTTGCGGGTATAGCACAATGGTAGTGCATTTGGTTGCCAATCAAAGTACAGGGGTTCGATTCCCCTTACCCGCTCCATTCTTCACTGTGGCGAAGAATGGCCCTTCGTAGCTTTAGCGAAGAGGGGCTTTCCGACATTGTGGTATTATTTAGGCAGGCTTCGAATGGCAAGCCTCTTCTTCGCTTTTCGCTGTTGCTTTAAGCTACGAAGCTCAGGCCACAGTGAAGAATGACCCTTCGTAGCTTTAGCGAAGAAGGGCTTTCCGTGGTTTTCAGTATCATTAATTTAGGCTTCGAATGGCAGTCCAACGATTATGCATTACACCTATATTCTCCAGAGTATTAGTAATCAAAACCAAACCTACATCGGCTCAACGTCTGATTTAAAGAAAAGATTGGAGTCCCACAATTCTGGTGCCAATAAACATACAAGTAAATTCAAACCCTGGAAGATAGTTTAGTATTGCTCATTTTTTTCTGAAGACAAAGCAATAGCATTTGAAAAATACTTGAAGTCAGCTTCTGGAATTGCGTTTAGAAGAAAAAGACTATTATAGTTAGAATCGAAGTCGTTTAAGGGGCGATTTTTTATGTGATTTTCGCCTCTTCCAATGTTAAACTTGGAATAAAGAATCCTTCGGCATAGCTCAGGACATTCTGGCGGTCGGTGGCTTGCCCTGAGTTTTGCCGAAGGGTGGTTTGCCAACCCTCCTTCGCCAAAGGCTTCGGACGGGCGAAGTAGGTTCTAACGTCGTCCGCTATACCGCTCAAGACTATGTGGTCGGTTCCTTTACAAAAGGAGAATGAGAAATGATCGGAAAAGTTCCGTATCTTTGCGCCGGTTTGACTGGGTTGCCCAGAAAAGACCACCCCCGGATTAAAGGATTTTATGCAAAAATTGCAGATGCCTGCCAGGAAAAAACGGGAGTAAGGCCCTATGTTCCCCACGAACATTCAGATCCAGTTTTGAATAAAGACCTTACGCCACCGCAAGTTTATAATCTTGATGAAAATCAGGTGCAAAATAAAACGTCGGTTTTGATTGTGGTATTTATTCCCGACCCGCGCCAGGATGACGAGGAAATAGAAAGGTATCCTTTCGGATCTTGTGGGGTGGGTATGGAAATCCAGATGGCCAGGGAAAAGAGGGTTCCGATTATTTTCTTGTTTCCCATAGGACATATTTTGTCCCGGCTCCCAGGTGGAGTTCCGGGTCTTGAAAAGATACTTTATTATGAAAATCAAGATCATGCTCTTCAAATGATTAAAGAAGCTGTTACAGCTTATCATAGCTAACAAAAAACAAGCTTTGATTGTTTTACAATCAGGGCTTTTTATTTACTTTAAATTACGAAACTCCATGTGAAGAAGACTTTTCGGGCTCTTTGCGGATAATTTTGCCGGCATGGCCGTAAAAATGTGTTAAACGTATGCGTGGCTACGTTTAAACATTTTTCCACCCATACCGCCAAAATTCTCTCGGTCGGGGCGAATTTGTTGCGACAAATTGCGCCTTGCGACCCTGCGCAAATAGCCTCGAGGAGTTTCGTAATTTAAAGTATTTATAAAATAATGTAAAAAAATAGCAAAAAAGAGGGCATTTTTACCCGCATTTTTAGTTCATTGACACCTGTGGATAACTATGGTCTGACTATTGACAGGGTTGACTATATATGCTAGTATTAGGACATGCTCCAGAAATGGAGTTTTTTAGATAACAAGGGTTAGAAAGGGTCATTGGATAATACAATTAAAGTCAATTTTATGAGTAAATACTTATCAAATCGCTTTATGTTGGCAAACATGGTGGCTGTTATAATCTTAGCATCAGCATCAATCCCTCAAACGATTAGTGCTGAATTAAAAAACTCGGAGACTACAATAGTCCCGGCCACACTGGTTAAAAATGGCCATTTGACTATTTGCAAACTGGACAAATCTTCTTACGAAATAGTCAAAACGATAAAAATGATCATTACTGCCTATTCTAGTACGCCTGACCAAACCGATGACACGCCATTTATTACCGCTTCAAATAAAAGGGTGGCAGATGGTATTATTGCCAATAACATGTTGCCGTTTGGAACCAAGGTAAGAATTCCTGAATTATACGGTGATAAAATATTTACCGTAGAAGACAGGATGCATAGCAGAATGGGAAAATATCGGGCTGACATATGGTTTGCCGAATATCAGCAGGCAAAAAATTTCGGAGCAAAGCATGGCATACAAGTGGAAGTTGTAGAAATTTAATAAAAACCTGCGCAAGAGCGCGGGTTTTTAGTTGCAAAAAAAATCTGCGTTAAGCTTGTGTGCTTGACGCAGATTAGCCTTTCAAAACGAAGCCAAAGCGTCCGCCTCGCTCTTGGTAATCTTAAAAAAGCAATCCAACCTTGTTATTTCAAAATTTTCGAAAACTTCAGGGATAATTTCGCACAATACCAACTTTCCGTTGGCAGCCTGAATCATCTTTTGCAGGGTGATAAATTTTCCGAGCGCTGCGGAAGACAAGTAATCAATACCCTTAAAGCTTAGGATGATTTTGTAGTGATGCAAAACATCAACCAGCCAAAAAAGCTTTTGTCCCATGATTTGTATGGCCGATTCATCCAAAATTTTGTTACTGCCGTGAATTACGAAATGGTTTCTTTGGATTTTTTTCAATTTTTGAGATAGAAATGTGATAGAATTTCTAGGCTTGCCCTACGGGCCCGCCTAGAAATTATAGCAAATTTATAGCCAAAAATTGGAGAAAAGACAAGAAATACTCTTTTTATTGTCCATTTCGTAATTCACGGTACTGGGGAAATTAAGAAAATTAGCCAGAATAACGTCGCCGTAATCGGTAACTTCAATAAAACGACGGGATTGCGACATGGAAATTCCTCCATTTGTAAAGGTGCTCCAACTGGTGCCCAGGGCGGGAGTCGAACCCGCATGAACCGAAGCTCAAAGGATTTTAAGTCCTTCGTGTATACCATTCCACCACCTGGGCATTAATTTGTCAATAGTGAGGCCCGGATGGGAATTGCACCCATGTACACGGTTTTGCAGACCGTTCTCTGGCTACTTGAGTACCGGGCCGTAAACTTTTAATGTCGTTAATATATCAAGGTCAATTTTTCGAGTACGGTTTTGAAAGTATGTTATAAAAATGTCCATTTTTCTCTTGAGGAATAAATTATCCAATCGGTCGTCATAAAAAACCTGAAACCACCGCATGCTTTCTGAAGTGGGATATTTTAAACGGTATGCACGGCTTCCAAAATATATTTTTCCCTTTTTAAATCCTATGCCCTCAAATTTATCGCGCAATCCTTCCAGGAATATTTTACTACCACTGGTAAAAATTACCGCCAAACCCTTGAAAAGTTCCTGGCCGCATTTCCCCTTTCCCTTCATAATGTATACGCAACCATCGCCATCAAAATAACCTCTAGTAAAGTGACCTAAGCAATCTAGGGGAATATCTTTAGGAAATTCAGTCATTAAAGATTTTCTAGGTGTTACCCCTAATCTTAGGGCTCGTTCGTTAATAACTTGATGCAGTTTCGCCAAGATGCGTACCAGATGCGTCCCAAAAAATAGGAGGCGTAGTAAAGCTACGCATACTATTTTTTGGGACGCGGATGGTGCGCAGATTGGATGAAAATGCGCAAGTTATTAATGGATGAGGCCTTAATAAATCATCAAACATTTCTCGGCTCCCGATTCTCAATCTAAAAGCTTCTCTGCTTTTATAGGTTCCGTTTGCGTGAATAGTCAGCCTTTCTGGTTTAATTTGGATTTTATGGTTTGAGGACAAGGCTATTTTTATTTTTTCTATAATCTCTCTATCGGCGCTGTCAAAACTTATGTATTGAGTTCTGAAAACAACTGAATCAGTAATATTTCCATCAGCATACATAAATCCTAAAACATACGCCATTTTTGGTGTCCACTTTTTGAAAAAATCTTTATTAAATTTGTAGCGGTTATGACCTCCGCGAGGATCCAAAGAAAACATAATAATACATTATATTTTCTTCATTCTACCCTATTTTTCCTCTTTTTTCAATGATTCCAAAAGCCCCTCAATCCTGGCCGCTTCGGCGATAACCGGATCTTTGACAAATTTGATCCTGGGAACCGGCCGCATATTTAATATCTTATTAAGCTTTTGCTGGATGTCATAGACATCTTTATTTAATGCTTTTACCGCTTGGTCAATGCGATCTTCAGGCATTACCGATACATAAGCCCTGGCTTCAATTAAATTAGCGGATGCGTCCACATGGGTTAAGGTAATCAAAGCTCCGTGAAAATCAAAATCCCTGACAATAATTTTGCTGATTTCTTGTTGTAAGAGGGAGTTTACTTTTTCTAAACGGTTTGACATATAACTTTATATGTGATACAGTTAAACCGTAGAGTTATTTTAGCGACTTTCGTCGTATAACTCTACAAAGCTTTTAGGAGAAACCCGTGGACAAACTGGAAGCGATTCGGAAGATTGTGTATGCGGACGACGTCATTGATTCGAGCAAGTTGGTAGGTATCCGACGCGTGTTCGAATCAGAGGAAAGATGTGCGGAAGCAACCGCTATCGCTTTCTCAACATCCAGGGATGAATTTCAAAGACGTCAAAGAGAAAGGGATGCGAAGAAAAAGTAAAAAAATCTTTCCTTTGGCTAGTTCGCACGAGGGCGCCGGAAAACAAACGGCGCTGTTTTTTTATTTGAAAAATGAAGCAACCCTGGGGCAGAGCCCACAGGGTATCCGTGCAAGGAAGGATTTATAATCAGAAACCTAAGGTTTCCGATACCTTCCTAAGCGGACACCCCGCGGCAGAGCCGACGGGGAATACTTGCTATTCAATAATTCAGAAATTATTTAGAAATTAGAAATTAAAAATTAGAAATTCCGCACGCCCGCAGGCGCGCGATTACAGCACTCCCTTCTGCCGTTCTTCCACGTAAGCTGCCAAAATATCCTGGGCTTCCACTTTTACATTTCCTTCAAATAATATTCCGCATTCGTCGCCCTTTACCAATTTATCCATATCTTTTTTGTTGCGCTGTAAATTAATAATCCTGCCCGCACCCACTTTTTCACTGCCACGGATTACTTCTAATTTAACCCCCTTTCTGATTTCCCCTTCGGTAATTTTTCCGCCTACAATCTGGCGATTTTTTTCGCCAAAAAAGATGATAAGCGCCTTGATCTTGCCAATATCTTTGCGTACCACTTCGTCTCCCAGTGATTTTTCCATGCCGTTTCGTATTTCCTGGATTAATTCATAAATAATATCAAAGGTTTTTATCCTCACCCGCTTGGTGGCGTCTTTGCTTAATATCTGCATTACACCAGGAGTTATTTTTACCCGAAATCCTATAATGACGGCCTTTGAATATTCGGCCAGCTTTACATCGGTTTCGTTGATATCGCCCACTTCGGTTTTTAAAATCCTTAATGTCACCTGGTCTTGGGGAAGATTTTTTAACATTCCCTCAATGGCTTCAATGGACCCAAATACATCGCCTTTTAAAATAACGTTTACCACCTTTTGGCCGGCGCCAATATCAATAACCGTGGTGTTGATTTCCCGTTTTGAAACTTCAGTTTTTAAATGGCTTGCCGCGGCTTGGGCAGTTAGATAGGTTTTAAATTTTTCCCCGACTCCGGGAACTTTCTCAAATCCCAGCACAATCGCCGGCTGGGAAGGGTGGGCCTTATCAATTATTTTGCCGGAAAAATCATAGAGAGATTTAATTTTGGCCAGTGCCAAATCGGTGGCAATAATATCTTTGGCATGCAACGTTCCTTTTTCAACAATAACCGTTGCTATCGGCCCCTTTAAGCCATCCATGTAAGATTCAATAATCAAGCCTTCGGCGGGCACTTTTAAATCCGCTGTCAATCCTTGCATATCCGCAACCAGTAAAATCATCTCCAGCAATTCATCAATTCCTGTTTTTTCTTTTGCTGAAACTTCTACACAAGGAATGGCGCCGCCCATGGATTCTGTTAAAATATCAACTTTTGCCAATTCACGCTTAATTTTTTCCGGATCGGCGTTGGGCAGATCTATTTTATTTAACACCACAATCATGGGAATTTGAGCTTTTTTTATGGCCATAATCGCTTCCTTGGTTTGAGGTTGGACGCTTTGGGCGGCGTCCACCACCAAAAGGGCAATATCGGCAACGCTGGCACCGCGGGATCTCATGGCTGAAAATGCCTCGTGCCCTGGAGTATCAATAAAAGTAAGGCTTTTGCCATTAAATTCCACTTCATAGGCTCCGATATGCTGGGTAATGCCGCCGGATTCTTTTTTGGTAATATTAAAGTCTTTAATGGCTTCCAGTAATGAGCTTTTACCATGATCCACGTGACCTAAAACCACGGCCACCGGCGGCCGTTGCCAAACTTGCTCCACTATTTTTTTAGATATTTTGGGAGTTTTTTTAGTTGTAGCTTTTAGTTTTTTTATCATAATGTTTTAAATACCCAAACTCTAATGACCAATGAAATTCCCAATAACCTAATAACCAAAATATTTTGGGATTTAGAAATTCGCTTTTTACGATTTTATTGGGAATTGGGGTTTGGAGATTGGGGTTTCCCGAGCCATAGCTCGGGCGATGGCTTCTTTTTCTTCCGACGACAATACATGCTCTGAAATGCCCCCTGCCACCGCTTTTGCATACACCCTATTGCCTTCTTGGGTAAATAGACCTGTTGCTTAATAAGATTTGTAGCGAAAATGTAAGATTTCAGAGCGGGAAATTTGATAGAATTTTGAAGTTTAGTTTCAGCTAAGCTGAAAAATTATAGCAAATTTCACGCTGAAAGGTTACATTTGCAGTAAAACCTTATTAAGCAACAGGTCTAATAAGCTAGAAACAACAAATCCGTCATTATTGCCATCCAGCATAGCTATGGCAAAACTCTGATTTCCCCCCATGTCGCCAAAAGGATTAAATCTTACAATACCTATTTTTTGCAATGATACTCTTGAAATATCTTCCAGTGACCGTATATTATCTATTGTATCTTTGAGCGTCAACTCTATTTCTTTGGTTTTTTCAATCTGGGAAAATAGCACTTCCCTTGCATCTTTCACATTGCCTTTTTCCAAAAACACATTAATCGCCTTGTTTATTCTCATATAATAAAAAAACAAAAAAAGGCTTAATGAAGCTAATATGGCAATGATTATCAGCAAGGTGATGATAATTATTTGCATAAAGCCATAATACCCTAATTTACACTACAATTCAACGATATATATATGATAACCTTGATTTTTAAGACAAGGGGAGTAACATATGGACACGGGATTAGTTTTTGCAAACCCCAAAAAGGAGATTGTCATGGGTATGAAACGAGAGTTTACCTGCAACGGCTGCCAGAAAATCATCATTAATTTTCCCCTTAATTGGTTTAGCCTGTCCCAGATGCAACAGGATGCACAAAATACGGCAAAGTTACAAAATGACCAATGTTTTTGCAGCTTAAAATGCTTGTTGCACTGGACGCAAGAAGCAGTCAAGGAAGAAGAAAAAATGAAGGAAAGTGCAAGATCAATGCCGCCACGGGAAAGAAGGATGGTTTCCAATAATAAAATACTGGGGGACTTGTACCTTTAAAAAATCAAACAAATGAATGCGCCGGCCGGTTGGTTATCCCCATCGGCCTTTTTTATTGCATTTTTTAATGTGATATAATTAACGGAGTAATCACGAATATGCGAATCTAAATTAATATACAAATATACGAATCACGACGAAGCGAAAATTTGCATATTCGTATATTTGAAAGTATTTGTATATTCATGACTACTCCAAATTATGAAAGTTGATTCAAGCAAACTACTAAAATTTATTTTGGAAGCAGGGCTGATTAACGAAAGCCAACTGGCAACGGTTCTTCAAAAAAGCAAAAAGAACAGCCAGGAAGTTGGCGATGTGTTAATTTCTGAAAACCTCATCACCAAAAAAGAATTGATAAAAATAGAGGCGTATCTTTTAGGAATCCCGTTTATCAATTTGGAACACGAAATAATCCCTCCGGATGTGCTAAAGATTATCCCTGAATCAATTGCCAAGTCCCATAACATTGTTGCCTTTAGGCGAAAAGGGGACAACCTTGAAGTGGCCATGATAGATCCGGAAGATTTAAGGACTATTGAATTTATAGAAAAAACAATCCCTTCTATTAAAATTTTACCAAGGCTTTCCACTCCCGAAAGTATAAAAAGCGCGATATCCCAGTACCAAAAAACATTGGAAATAGAATTTAAAGATATTATTGGGGAAGAAGAAATCAAGCATATAAAAGAATCCGATGCTTTTGGTGGAAAAGAGGAAATAAAAAAAGCCGCCCAAGATATACCGATTATAAAAATCGTAGATACGCTGTTAAAACATGCCATTTTACAGGGAACAAGCGATGTGCATATTGAACCTCTAGAGAAAGAGGTGATAGTCCGCTACCGAGTTGACGGCATATTGCACGATGTCATGACCCTCCCCGCTACGGCCAACCTTGGCATGGTGGCGAGAATAAAAGTACTTTCAAATTTAAAACTTGATGAAAACCGGCTGCCCCAAGACGGAAGGTTTAAAATTGAAACCGATGATTTTAAGTATTCAGTGAGAGTTTCTATATTGCCGGTGTTTAATGGCGAAAAAATCGTTATGAGATTATTGGCCGAAAACACCAAATCCTCCACCCTGGATAAATTAGGGTTTAATGGAAAAGTATTGGAGCAAATTAAGCATAATTTAAATAAAGCTTCCGGCATGATACTTATTACCGGCCCCACGGGTTCGGGAAAAACCACCACGCTCTATGCCATGATGGATATTTTAAATACCCCTGAAGTAAATATTTCCACCGTTGAAGACCCTATTGAGTATCGCATGCCAAGAATCAATCAAACGCAGGTAAATACCCAAATAGGCTTGACCTTTGCCGCCGGGTTGCGAGTATTGGTCAGGCAAGACCCGGATATTATTATGGTAGGAGAAATCAGGGACGACGAAACTGCGGCCCTGGCAATCAATGCGGCACTCACCGGACACTTGGTATTATCTACCTTGCATACCACCGAAGCCGCAGGCGCCATTCCCCGGCTTATTGATATGAAAGCCGAACCTTTCTTAATATCCTCCACCTTGGATATGGTGATTGCACAGCGATTAGTAAGAAAATTTGCCGGTGAAAAAGAAAAATACAGCCCAAAACCCGAAGAATTAAAAAACTTGGAAAAATATATTAATCTACAAAGGATTCTAGAAATTTTAAAAGAAGAAAAACTATTAAAACCCAAAGCTACGGTAAAAGATATTGAATTTTACAAGCCAAAACCTTCCAAAGATTCTGTTGATGGCTACAAAGGGAGGATTGGAATTGTGGAAGTGCTGGCAGTAACAGAAACCATACGGGATTTGATTGTAAAAAAAGCGACCACTAAAGAAATTGCAAACCAGGCAAGGCAGGAGGGCATGCGAACCATGATTGAGGACGGATTTGTCAAAGCGGTACAAGGATTGACATCAATTGAGGAAATTTTACGGGTGATTACGGAGTAAACCCATCAACGAATAACGAATCCCTTACGAATTTACGAATAACGTGACGTCATTCGCAGATTCGCAACAAGATTCGTTATTCGTTGATAACAATAATGCCTAACTATTTTTACACTGCTAAATCATTTGACGGCCAAACAAAAACCGGCACTTTGTTTAGCAACGATGCCAGTCAGCTTGCCCAAACTTTAAGAAAGGAAAATTTATTTTTAATTAATGCCACTTTAAAAGAAAAAAAAGATAAAAAGCTTGCGTTTGATATTCCTTTTGTGGGTATTTCCTCCACGGAAAAAATAATGATGACCAGGAATTTGTGGATTATGTTTTCTTCCGGCCTTTCATTAGTAAGAATTTTTACGATCTTATCCAACCAGGCAAAAAAGAAAAAATTAAAAACCATGATGATACATATCAATGAAAAGCTCAATAAGGGAGAGGGCCTTTCTGATTCGCTATCTTACTACCCGAAAGTGTTTAATAATTTTTTTGTAAGCATGGTAAAAATTGGGGAAGAATCAGGAACGCTGGAAGAAATTTTTGAAATTCTTTCAACCCATATGGACCGGGACCATGAGTTAAAATCCAAAATACGGGGAGCCATGATTTATCCTTGCATTATTGTGATTACCATGATGGGAATTGGAGTAGTGATATCGGTATTTGTGTTGCCAAAGTTTTCCGCCTTCTTGCTTGGCATGAATATTCCACTGCCTATTTATACAAGGATTTTGATATTTTTGGGAGCTTTTTCCCAAAAATATTGGTATATGGCAATTATTGCCCCTATCTTTTTGGTATACCTTTTTTTCATGATCATAAAAACCAAACGGGGAAAATGGATAGTAGATACTATTTTGTTAAGAACCCCTCTCATTTCTTCATTTGTTAAAAAAAATAATTCCACCGTATTAATCCGCTCATTAAGCTCGCTTAACGCTTCCGGAATCTCCCTAGTAAGATCCCTGGAAATTACTTTTGAAACCGTGGGGAATATTTACTTTAAAAATGCCCTGCATGAAGCTGTGGAAAAAGTGAAAAAGGGTGAAAAATTATCGAGCGCATTAAAACCCTATGCAAATATATTTCCTTTTGGAGCCATTGATATGATGGAGGTTGGCGAAGAAACGGGAAAAACTTCCGTGGTATTAAAAAAATTATCAGAATTTTATGAACAAGAAGTTATTGAAGTTACCAAAAACTTTGCGGTGATTATTGAGCCAATTTTAATCATTTTTCTAGGCTTGTTGGTTGCCTTTTTTGCCATTTCTATTATTGAACCGATGTATTCGTCACTTAAAAGCATTTAACATGGAACACATAACCCGTAACAAAAAAATAAATTCTTTGCTCCATAATCCATGCTCCATGCTCCATGAAAGTGGTTTTACCCTGCTTGAAATAATAATTGTCGTTTTCGTTTTAACAGTCCTTGGGGCGATAACCATACCAAATATGGCACTCTTTCAAAAAACACCCCAGTTAAACAATACGTTTGAAGAAGTTGCCAACACCTTAAGAATAGCTCAAAATAAAACACTGTCTTCAGAAGGAAATAGCCGGTATGGCGTATATTTTAAAACTACCGTCACTCCCCATCAATATATTTTATTTAAAGGAGATACCTATGCCTCAAGAGACAGTTCGTACGATCAAACATACCCGATCCCGGGTATTACTGAGTTTTATGGAATTACCACCCAAGACGATGAAGTGGTTTTTAATAAATTAACAGGATCTACCGAAAACTCAGGCAGTATATCATTAAGATTAATAGAAGACACCAGCCAAATGAAAACTATTTATATAGACAATGCTGGTGTTATTGGAGCTACTGCGCCCCAAACTCCTTCTGATACAAGAATAAAAGATGCAAGGCATATAAATTTTACCTATAACAGAACCATTGTTACCAATACCGAAGATATTATTTTAACATTTAATGGTAGCACCATAGAAACCATCCCAATGAATCAGTACCTTGCCACCGGTCAATTTGATTGGACGGGCACCGTTAACGCTGGCGGTTTTAATCAGACGGTAAGAATACACACAAATGTATTAAATTCCCCCGAAACTCAATTTTCTGTGTTTCGCGATATGAGGTTTAACGATAAAAGCTTTGTCGTTGAAATTTCGGGAGACAATACTGGCGCCTTAGCAGAATATTCTGCTAATGGACTTACCGTAAATGGATTGACTTCTATCGATGACTGCTCAACTGGCGCAACCGGTCTATCTATTTATGTTTCAAACTGTTTATGGCAATAATATTATCAAAGGCAAACCACGCAACATAAAACACATGAAAAAAGAAAAACATAAAAACTGCCCACTTCACGCTCCATATCCCACACAACAAAGGGGTTACATTATTTTAGAAGCTTTCTTGGCTGTTATGGTAATCGGCATTGCTTTGGCAGTTTTTTTGGATATTGGCGCATTATCAATAAAAACTGCCACTTCTATAAAAAAAAGCAGCCAAGCTAATTTTTTATTAAAAGAAGCCATGGAAACCACAAGAAATTTTAGAGATGGAACAACTTGGTCTACCAATGGTTTGGGCACAACAACTCCGGGAAATAATAATCCTTATCACTTCGTATTAGACACCAGCACAACTCCCAATACATGGAATTTAACCCCGGGAACAGAAACCATTGATATTTTTACAAGAAAAATTATTTTTGATCAAGTCTACCGAGATGCTAATAATAACATTGTCAGCAGTGGCGGAACATTAGATGCTGATACTAAAAAGGTTACCGCAACAATAAGTTGGCCGGACAGAACCATGAATTTAATAACATATCTGACTAATTGGAAGTAAATCACATAACATGGAACACATAACACATAACAAAAAAACTGGGGAAAAAGAGGGGCAAAAAAAATGTTTCATGTTTGATGTTCCATGTTCTATGAATAGGGGATTTACCCTTTTGGAAATTTTGGTTTATATATCAATATTATCTTTAGTGTTATTATTAACCAGCACTGCTATTTTTTACTTTTCCCAATCTAATAAACAAACCAAGGGCGATCGGGAAGTATTAGAAAATGCCAGAAGAGCCATGGAAATAATAACGTATGAAATTAATGGGGCTAAAAGCATTTATACGCCAACCAGCAGCCCAAACCAAATTTCTTTGGAGACTTCCAAGTATTTACCGGCAAATGAAACCACTACCTATATTGATTTTTTTCTGTGCGGAACCCGCATTTGTTTAAAAAAAGAGGCACAAGATCCGTTTTTTTTAACGTCAGACTCTGTTGAAGTGACAACGTTAGAATTTACCCAGGTTTCTACCAATGGGAACGAATCAATTAAAATTGCTTTAACAATGAACTATCAAGATTCAATAAATAATATTTTTCCATCAATTAGTATAACTTCAACCGCTTCTTTGCGAAGCTACTAAAATACACATAATGATACACTCAAAAAACAAAAAAAAAGAAGGAGGATTTGTTGCTTCTTTAAGCACACTTTTAGTTTTAGTGTTTATGCTAAGTGTCGCAATGAGTATGAGTGTGCTCATTTTTGGCAGACAGAAAATTTCCACCAACACCATTAATGCGACTCAATCATATTATACGGCCGAAGCAGGCATTGAAGACTCTTTGATGCGTTTAAAAAGTAATCCCCAAATGTCTCCGGTCTCTTACACGCTTGCTATTAATAACTCTACCGCTGATGTTGTGATTCCGGCCATTGTAGGGAGCTCAAGATCTATTAGTTCGCAAGGAACCAATAACAACCTTATTAAAACAATACAAGTCATATACAGTCCGGACAGCCAAGGTGTTTCTTTTTACTATGGACTTGAAATAGGTGAAGGGGGTCTTGTTATGAATAATGGAAGCGAGGTGTTGGGTAATGTTTTTTCTGGTGGAAATATTTCCGGTTCGGGAAGCGCAAAAATTGATAACAACGCCATTGTTTCTGGAAACGGACACAGTATTACAGGGGTTTATGTCGGCCAAGATGCTTTTGCATATAGCTGCTTGTCCGGATCCAATGTCGGAAATTTAACCTATGTTACCGGAGGAACAAATTCCTGTACGGTTCGCGGCACCACCACCGTGCAATCGGATGAAATTTCAGAACAGCCCCTACCTATTCCTCAAAGCCAAATCGATGACTGGAAAGCAGAAGCAGTCACCGCATGCGATAGCGGTGCTGTTACTGATATAAGCAGTAATAATAAATCGGTAACTATGGGTCCATGTAAAATTACGGGGAATTTGGATTTTGGCAATCATATCATTCTTACGTTAACCGGCACTATTTATGTGACAGGAGATGTTACGCTACATAACACAAACACCGTAAAGTTAAGCAGTTCTTATGGTTTTGATGGAGGCGTACTTTTATCCGATGGCATTATTGATACTGGCAATAGTAATGTATTTACGGGATCGGGCCAAACAGGAAGCTATCTTATGTTTCTTTCAACTAAAGTTTCAAATCCGGCTATTTCGGATCCGGCTATCATTGTAAGTAACGGATCAACGGGCGCTGTTTTTTACACTAATAATGGAGAAATCAAGCTTTCCAATAATGTTTCAGCCCTTGAATTAACCGGATACAAGGTGACGATGGAGGAAAATTCTAAAATTGAATACAGTAACGGCGTAGTCAATATTTTTTTCTCGGGCGGTCCTTCAGGCGGCTGGAAGGTTACAAGCTGGCAGGAACAGTAAGAGTCGGGATATTTTTAATTAAAAATCTTTAATGGTATTATTAAGATATAAAAAAAACTTTCTTGAAATTTTTAACATTAGAAAAAGAGGTATTCGGATTAGACATAAGTGATCAAAGTTTAAAAATCGTAAGTCTTAAAAAAAGAAGCGGGGGATTTAGTTTGGCATCTTTTAATGAAATAGAAATAGATTCGGGAGTCATAGAAAAAGGGATTATTCAAGACGAAGAAGCTTTGGTAAAAATTATCAAAGCACTATATAAAAATACAAAAGGAGAAAGAATTAGGACAAAATACGTAATAGCATCTTTGCCAGAAGAAAGATCTTTTTTGCAGGTGATACAAATGCCGAAAATGGAAGAAAAAGAGTTGAAATCAGCGGTTTTTTTTGAAGCGGAAAATTACATTCCCCTGCCGATTACTGAGGTATATTTGGATTTTCAAACTATCGATCCCATTAAAGATCACTTTAACCATCTTGATGTATTAATTGCCGCCACTCCCAAGAAAATCGTCAATTCTTATGTTTCTTGCTTAAAAAAGGCGGGGCTTGTTCCGGTTGCCCTTGAAGTTGAATCACAGGCAATTGCCAGATCTTTAATAAAAAAAGAAACAAGCATTTCCCCTGTAATCATTATTGATATTGGAAAAACTTCCGCTATTTTTATTGTATTTGCGGGGCATTCCATCCAATTTACTTGTTCTATTCCTATTTCATCTTTGCAATTAACATCGGCGATAGCAAAATCATTAGCAATAGACCCGGAAAAAGCCGAAAGAATTAAAATAAAATACGACCTTGCCAGCCGAGAGGAAAACGCTAGGTCAAAAAAAATATTTGAAGCTATGCTTCCAATTTTAGAAGAACTCGTAGTGCAAGTTAAAAAATATTCAAATTTCTATCAAGATCATTCTTCCCATGAACATCTTCCTTCTAATCATCGCATAGAAAATGTGTTAATTTGCGGAGGGGGGGCAAATCTAAAAGGATTGCCGGAGTTTCTTTCTGAAAAATTACAAATTCCCGTAACGCTAGGAAATTTTTGGACAAACCTTCAGTTAAAAAAAACCCATGACCAAGCACAGCAAAATCCCCTATCTTTTACTACGGCGCTGGGATTAGCATTAAGGGGGGCGAAAAATACGAATGACTAATTATTCTAATTGACCTAATCAAATTCCAATACGAAAATGTCTAAATCCTAAAACGTTTTAGAAATTAATAATTCACTAATTTAATCATTGATTAGAATAATTAGAGCAATTAGTATAATTAGAATAATTTACATAAAAGATATTCTATGATAAATATCTTGCCTCCAGAAGAAAAAGAAAAACTGCTTTTTGAAGAAAAGACTAAGTTAATTATAATTTTAGGAACAACCATTCTGATTCCTTTAATTTGCTTGATATTGCTTTTATTATCCATACGATTGTATGTATTAGGGGAAGAGAATTTCCAGGCAATCAATTTAGAACAAGCTAAAAAAAAATATCAAACTCCGGACTTCTTAACATTCAAAGATATTATACAAAAAAATAATACTATTGTAGTCCAACTTGCCTCTTTTTACAAAAAAGAAGTATATTTTACCAAGGCATTAAAAATAATATCAAGTATTTCCCGCCCTCAAAAATTATATTTAACCAATATTTCTTTAACCAGGACTGAAAATCAGAAAATCAGCGTGACTGCCTCCGGATTTAGCGAATCCAGGGAAGATTTACTGGCTTTCCAAAAAAGTATTGAAGAAAATAAAGAAATACAAAAAATTTATTTTTCACCAGAAAGTTGGATAAATTCTAAAAACGTCACATTTCACTTAACATTTGAAATATCTAAATAGCTCTGAATTGCGAAATTCTTTCGCAGGATTTTCTCTCAATTTTTAGCTGGAAATATGAAAAACCCATTAAAAAATAAAAACTACATCACGTTCCTGATTTTTGGATTAATAATATTATCTTTAGTATTATTTTTAGTTTTGCCATTATTGACGGAAATAAAAAATGGCTCAAAAAATTTGCTTTCAAAAAAAAATAATACTGCTGTCCTTCAGGCCCAGTCCAATGAAATAGAAAATTTTAAAAAGGAATATCGTAATTATAAAACTAATCTGGAAATAATGGACCAGTTGTTTATTGACCCTCAAAATCCTGTTGATTTTATAAAATTCCTGGAAAACACGGCAAATGATACCGGGATCAAAATAGAAATTTCACTAGCTCCCATATCCCAGCAAAAAAATGAAAAATTTATCACCCTCCAATTATTTTCAAGCGACAACTTCATAAAAATAATGAACTTTACAGAAAAACTGGAGAACGGTCCTTATTTGGTTGAAATTAAAAATGTGGCTATTAAAAAACAGCCCCCAAAAACTCCCTCCAATTTAGCAAGCGAACAAGTCGAAACTAACGATGGCGCACCATCTGAAGAAGTTGACGCCAACTTTTCAATAAATATTTTTACAAAACAGTAACTTACTTTGAATTATCAAATGCTTTCGAGGTATTTTTCCCAAATTTGGAGATAAAAATTTGATCTGCCTGTGCGAAAGCAGACAGGTAGAATTTCTAGGCTTGCCCTACGGGCCCGCCTAGAGATTATAGCGAATTTGTAGCCCAAATTTGGGGAAAAGACCTGAAACTTTCTTTTCAAAATGCATTTAGTAATTCAAAGTAACAATGTATGAAAGCAGTATTTATCACTCCACATATATTGAAGATAAAAATGAATGGTATGAAAATTCCCTGGAGGCTGGCGTCCCATGCTTTTTTAATAGTACTGATCCTCGTTTTGTTGGATTTGCTATTGGGGATTTTGTTATTTTATAACTACGTCTTGCTGGTAAAAGTAGAAGAACCTAAAATTACCGGAGAAACTATTGTATTTAAAAGTAACACGTACCAAGAAGTGTTAAAAGAGTGGCAATTAAAAAAACAAGAATTTCAAGGAGATACTGGCATAGTATACCTAAACCCCTTTACCCAAAAATCGGAAAACTTGGAAAAGACACCCTAGTGCACTTTTAAATGATTTGTGGAGCCGTAAAGTAATGGACAAAAAATAAAAAATTTAATATAATAGAACTGTTAGGTATAGGAAACTTTTTTTAAAAAAACCTCTTGCAAGCAGATATGACTAAAATAAATAAAAAAATCCTTATTGTTGAAGACGATGAGGACTTTTCATTCATTCTTGAAAAAAGACTTACCATTGAGGGGTTTTTTGTAGTTATTGCAAAAGACGGAGAAGATGGTGTTTTAGTATCAGAAAAAGAAAAACCCGATTTAATTTTCTCGGACATGTTAATGCCCAAAATGGATGGTATGGCTATGGCAAAAAAAATAAGGGAAACCAACACCAAGGTGCCTATTATATTTTTGACCAACATTAAAGATGTCAGTTATACTGAAAATATAAAAAAATCAGATAATTTCGAATACCTGATTAAATCTGATACCAGAATCAATGAAATTGTAGAAAAAGCAAAAAGTAAATTAGAAGCGAGTTAATGCTTCTCAAATAAAAAAAGCCAACGTTTTGTGATGTTGACTAATATGTGTTACCAAACCAAAAAGCCTCGATATTGAGGCTTTTTTGGTTTGGTATCAAAAGTAACTACTTTACTTTGAATTACGAAACTCCATATGAAGAAGACTTTTCGGGCTCTTTGCGGATAATTTTAGCGGTATGTGCGTAAAAATGTGTTAAACGTATGCGTGGCTACGTTTAAACATTTTTCCACCCATACCGCCAAAATTCTATCGCAAATAGCCTCGAGGAGTTTCGTAATTCAAAGTACTTTAATCTTTTTTATCCAAAAGATTCGTTCTCTTCAATATCCCAGATTTCTTTACCAATATATTGTTCCACGCTTTGGAGATCTTTGAGTAACTGTTCTTCTTTTAGCTTTTCTTCTTCAGACAGCGCTTTTTCTGCTTTCATTTTTTTTACTAAAGTAAATTCTGCTTGTATATCACGACGCAATACTGCAAAACCCCGGCGGACAGATTCTTGGGCTTCTTTAACTTCTTTTAAAAATAACTTGTGTTTTTTGCGGCCATGGTATGCATAATACATAATAAAAGCAATCAAGCCCAAAATAACCGACAAGAAGATAATGGCAACCATAAGATATATTAATTCATAACTGAAACGCGAAGCACCAAACTGAATGGCAGTGTTTTTAACAGTCATTTGTATTTGGGGGCTTGGCGGACTTGATTCTTCCCCTAACTTGCTTTGCATCCATAACAGATATTCTCCTGCGCCCAAGAAAGTTGAATGGCGGTAAAACCAATTGCCTTTTGAATCAGAAACAACGCTTTCATTGAAAGTTGCCCCAGTTTGTAAATTCTGCAAATAAATGACAACCGTAATATCTGAATTATCTGTTTTGCCGCCTACGTAAAAAATTTCTTCGTTTGATATGTTGCGGGAAACCGAAGAGACAAATGGCGGAGAAAGCCGGGCTTGCTCGGTTTCTTGCGCACGCACATTGCTTACAAAAAATAACGAACTGGCAAATATTAAAAGCAATACCAGATTGCCGTATTTTTTCCTGTAAGTCTTTAATGTTTCAAATTGAGACTTAACATCTTGTGGCAATTCCTTGTTTTTTTGTTGCGTGGCAAGGCTGTCGTGCCATCTTTTAATACGCCGCGCATTAAGCAAAAGAATACCTGCCACTATTGCTGAGGCTATCCAAAACCAAAGCCACGGGATAATAAAAGAACCAACGACTTTAATGCCTTGATCGCTCACAATTTCAAATATCGGCGTTACTACATTAAGACGACTGGTTACTTCGCGGTAATTTCCCGCACCATCGTACGCTCGTACGATAATATCGTATTTGCCGATATCAAGCGCTGTTTGATAGGGACTGGTAGCTTCAATAAAAAAGTTATTATTACTTTTTACTATGGAAGATTTAGGGCTTAGTGGGATAACTTTAATTTCGTAATAAAGAGTACCAGAAAAAGCATCTGATGTTTGAAATTTAATAATTTGATTTTTACTTGATGTGCGGCTAGATGGAGCAAATTCAGGCAAAAATTCGGCCGGCGGCTGGGTATCTATGTTTATGCCAAAAGAAGTAACCCCGCCCCATGTGCCATCGCGGAAACTTTTAATGTGAAAATACTGCGTTCCATCATCTAAATTTTTATAAATTACCGTGGCATTATTCCCTTCTGCAATATTATCGGGGCTGCCTGCGGGGTCTTTATCCAATACGTAACTGTAATTTTCGATAGCACTGGTGCTGGCCCAGCGCAAAATAACATTTTTATTAGCATACCATTTTGATTGATCAGAATGTGTTTCGGAAGATACTATGGGTCCTTGCGGCGGCGGTAAAATAAGATTATACACGCCGTTTTGAACGCTA
>MHPA01000027.1:52591-53175 GCA_001820255.1 Candidatus Staskawiczbacteria bacterium RIFCSPLOWO2_01_FULL_38_12b
AGAAAATTTAACCAACACGGAGCTGCCCACCTGCTTTACCCTGAAAGTCAGCCCCGTAACGAGTCCCGATTGCACATTTATCCCGCCTGGTATTCCCCCGACAAGTTTGACTAATCCGGTCTGATTATTAAATATTGGCTGAGCCGTCCAAACACTTATAACGGACTGGCCTATCGTCGGCGAAACTAATTTAAGTTTATCTGCCGGAAAAGAAAGTATGGTACTGACCGTGTTAATCGATTTTCCTTCGGTATTTAAAAATATATTTACGTCAAACGTAGAGCCTACCGTAAAGGTGCCACTAGAAGGAGATAATAGTAATTTTGCAGCATCAACCGAAGTAACTAAAAAAGACGAAAAAAATAGCGCAACAGGAAATACTAAAATAACTTTTTTAAAAAGACTCATTTTGTAAGTAACTCAGATTACAGGTGCAAATCCACAACCGTATGAATACTTTGAATTATTGCTTTACTCTATTATTATACATCAACTTTTGTATTTTTAAAAATCACATACTTTATACCTTGAATTACGCACAAAATTGCTATTAATAACAAAACCATATAAAATACTTTTGTAAT
>MHPA01000028.1:0-5061 GCA_001820255.1 Candidatus Staskawiczbacteria bacterium RIFCSPLOWO2_01_FULL_38_12b
CATTTGCAACACGATCTTAAAACTTGGCTGATCCAAAGCGTGTTTGAATCGTCCAAATTTTCAGACCGATATTGCATTTCGTAATTCACAGTTTATTAACTTATTTCCACCAGTTACGGTTTCTATGTTTTCTGAATTTTCAAATGGCTCTATTTGTTCATACTCGATTAAGTCTTCGTCATAATAATGGACCTCCCACAATTCAAGCGGTAAATTTTTAAAATTAATTGCCGCTTTCTGGTGCACAGTAAAGGACGGAGAAATAAAAATTACCCTTGATTGTTCCCAATTCACACTTTCCCTGCTCAATGATTTATTTTTATTTCTCTCGTTGTATTCAAGCAAGAAATCGGCCTTATGATTAAGCATTAAAGACAAATAAGCAAATCCCTGGTCGATCACGCTAAAACTCTTATCCTTCTTATATTCTATAATTACAAAAGAGTTGCTCTCCTTATTAAAACAAAGCGTATCAACTCTTAACCCATTGAGCTGAAACTCAGAAGAAATATAGTCTAATCCAAAAATTTCGTTCAGATTCTGCTCTGTTGCCTCCTGAATATCTTTTTCTAGGGGGTTGGATTTTTCTTTTATTTGCAATAATTTGTTTTCTTTTTTCTTAAATAGCGGCATAATTTTATTTCTCTGTTAATCTTCCCTATCGATTACCTTTTGCTCGATTGTGGGTTTTACACAACATTTCACAGTTTTTTATCGTTGTCTTACCGCCCTTACTCCATGCCGCTACATGGTCGGCATCCATTTCGCCCAGACTCCAAATCTTTTCCCTGTTGGCATCATGGCCAACAGCACAAAGTGGACAATTTGATTCACTTTTTTTCTCTGCTTTAGCAGTCTGTTTTGTATACACCACTCTCTTTATTACTTCTTCAAAGACTCGGACCTCGAGTAATTTTGTATCGGTGGAGCCGCCAAGAACATACTCAAAGATACCTTTGCGATTTTTGATATACGGATCACCATAGAGCTTGCGCGCCTCAGCTGATACTTTGACTGGGTTATATGTTTTTTGGTGATACTCCTCGTAAAGTCGTCCCCACTCCAGTCCACGCATTTCGCTTTCTACGTCAGCAAATACGCTAGATACCCAATCGATGACAGTGTTGAAATATTTTTTCAGCTCATCAATGTTTTTGTCTTTACGGCGCTTACTCATATAATCGCCAATGTTTCCTTTGCTTACCCAATCAAGAGCACATTCCAAAAATTCCTGCCTGTTGGCACTACCTGAAACATACGCACTCCATTTTTGAATGTTGGCGTTTTGGCTATTACTAAATTCTTCTTTGGCCTTAGTTACGAATGGGCCAGAATATACTGCGTTGAGTAATTCCTGATTATTTAACGGAACACCGGCAATATTTATAGTCTTAAACCACTCTTTTATCTGGCTTTCAGTCCCTTCGCATTCGTAAATAAGCAGTTTCGTTTCCAAAAGTTTTTTCTGTTTGTCTTTAGCCATTCCGCCAAAATATTGCTCCATACCATTTTCATCTTTGATAGCAAATTTGTCGGTGATAAATCGTCCAAGACTTGTAATGCGCTGTTGCCCGTCCAACACTTCAAATTTATCACTAGAAACTTTATTGAAATAAATCAATCCTATTGGATATTCTTTGAGAACCGACTCAATGACAGCCATTTCTCGCTTGCCGCCGTCAGAAGCATAAATATAATTGCGCTGGTATTCCGGCTGAATAGTGAGCTTGCCAGACAGACCAAACAAACCTTTGCCTTCAAGTTCGTTATAGACAAAGCCATCGCAGATTTCTTTAACAGTAATGTTGGTTTTTAAAGTTGTATTCATATTATTTTTTCTTTTTAATCAAAATTCTTGCGTATACCTTTTCACCATTTATATACGGGTAACCATGATTAAATTCATCTACTTTTGTGGTAACCATTTGCCCAACTAGTTCAAACTGATCTGGGTTATATTTATCAAGAAACGTGATCGGCACACCCATTATACCTTTATAATCACTTGGAATCGCATCGGTAAAAGGTACTTCTATTGCATCGTAATTATCATATTTATCGTATGATTTTTTGCCTTTGATTTCTTTGTGTTTACTATACTTTAAGTTTTCCGCCATTGTCATAAGTGGCAATGGTTGGTGACGGCGTCCGTGATCAAGATTTGTTAACCATAAACAATTATTAGTAGCGACAATTCTGTTTCCATTTTCATCTATTCGAGCTTCTGATCCATATAATTCATAGGATTCAGGAACAATAAAACCAGAAATCCACCTTCCCATTCCATTACCAAGCCACGCTTTATCTTCCTTAATGTTTTGGAATATTTCTCTATAAGAGAGGCAATTAATATTCCCGATAATCAAAAACTTTTTCTTATGTTCAACAAGTTGCCTTACATATTCACGAAACAAACTAAACGGCGGATTAGTTACCACAATATCAGACTGCTTGAGTAGTTCAACGCACTCATCACTACTGAAATCACCATCGCCATTTAGTGGCATCCACTCGTTATTCTTATTTGCCTTTAACTGTTTTGCAACATCTTTTAAGTTAAACTCGCCATCGCCGTCTATGTCGCGCACTTCGTTAATGATAAATTTGTTGGCGGTTACCTTGGGACGTCCTTTTGATTTCGGGAGAGTCTTGTCATCACCAAACAATCCCAGCTGCGAGTTGGCGACAGGTGAAGGTTTATAGCTCGTGGTAATAAGCTGTTTCAATCCAAGCTTGTTGAAATTGAGAACGAAATAGCGAAAAAAATTGCTCTCGAACGGATCATCGCAGTTGCAATACACTACTTTAGATCGGAATGTATTAGGGTTGTATTCTAAATACTTTTCAATTTCTTTTTGAATATCGCCATATTGAGTATAAAACTCATCGTTCTTTGCCCGTTTCGCATTTGCAAGATTTTTGATTGATGATTTTCTAGCCATAAATTTATTTAAAAAGCGCGTCGCTCTTTACCCGTTTTACGTTTGCAAGATTGCTGTTTGCCATATGATTATTGATTCCACTTTACTCTTAAAATAGCTTATTTTCAAGCATATTTTACCGACTAAGAATTACCACTCCAAATACATTTCTTTGGCCTTCCGTGGTACTTCCGTTGCGTTATTGCGTCCGAGACGTATTTTTGCATATTCCAAACAAAAAAGCCCCCCTACTTGCGGTGGGAGAGCATTTCCGGCTTAAAGATGGTTTGGTCACTTTCGATTTGAAAGCTCCCTACAGCTTCATTGAAGCTATGCACACATCTGCCAGTTCAAACATGTGCGTTGTGCGCGGGCGATGGGATTTGAACCCACGATCTCCTCCGTGACAGGGAGGCGTCTTAAACCGGGCTGGACTACGCCCGCAGGTTTGCGAAGCAAACAGTTATTAGTTTTTAGTTATCAGTTATTAGACAAAACGCATCTAATAACTAATAACTGTGAACTAACAACTAAAATTTTCGCTTAGTGAAAATTTTTGTGCCGAGGGAGAGAATTGAACTCTCGACTTCCACTTTATGAATGTGGCGTTCTACCACTGAACTACCCCGGCGGATTTTTGGCTCATGTCAAAAATAGTTATTAGTTACTTGTTATTAGTTATTAGATTGTGCCTAACTAGATTTCACGCTCTTTAACAATCCGTGCAGAATTTTGCTTACTAAATCGCACTGTAACAACTCATCTTTGCAATCTACATTGAATAAGTTTTCTATCAATTTAAATATTGCGATAGTTTCATATAAAGATCTGATTGATATTTCAATAAAAGAAGCAAAAACTTTGGAACTACCAGCTCCACTACCTTCTGCAATATTTAAAGAAATAGATGTAACTGCTCGTTTGAGTTGATCAATAAGGGCGAATCTCTCTTCTTTCGGCAATTTCTGACTTAGCGCATAAGACATTTTAGCTAATTTCATAGCTTCTTGCCATGCTTTAAGTTTTTCGAAATTATACATAGTTCTATTCGTACTAAACTAACTCGTAGCCGATAGTTTTGTCTAATAACTAAAAACTATTAACTATCAACTACAAATTTTGCGAAGCAAAATTTGTTGCCCCTCTCCGAATTGCACGGAGGCCTGCAGCTTATGAGACTGCCGAGGTACTACTCCTCCAAGGGGCGATGTGGCATGCTAATAGCATAACCAAAAATTTCCGCCTATGCGAGAAATTTTTGGGTATGCGAATATGCCCATGCGAATATATGTATTCGAACAGTACGCTACAAATGTGCACATCCGAATACATATATAATTTCTAACACAAAAAGTTAATAAAATCAAGAAAAAAAATGGCGCGACGCCCGGTAAGACGCGAGGCGTAATTTGTAGCGACAAATTCGCCCCGTCTCCAGGCGCTGCGCGCAAAAACCTACCAAGCCGTCTTTTTTTTATTTAAAAATCCTAGTTTAATAAGCCTTGCGCGAATTGCCCCTTTGGTTCGGTTAAAAGTTCCAGCCAATTCATCAATAGAAGTTTTTTTAATGAAAAGTTCCTGTAAGACTTCGTCTTGCTTTTCATCCCAGGGCAAATACGCCTTGGCATGGATTTTGCGTATGGCGTCAAAACCGCCCGGCGCCAAAAATTCCGCAATCTCCCCTTGTTTTGGCATAGCCGTCACTACACTGCCGCCAGAGGCTCGTACAAATTCCTGGTGCATTTTTTTAAGGTCGGCTGGCGCCATGGCGGCCAACTCTTTTACGGCTTCCTCTGATTGCTGGCGAAACTGTGCGTCTTTTTTCAATACTTCCGGATGCACCAAAAAAGACCGGTCGTTAAACCCAAGCAAGTGCAACCCCGAAAGCCGGCGGATACGCGAAAGCGCTACGTACCCCTGGCCATATTCAAACACCCGGCCCAAATCCATGGCCGCTTCGTCCAAACTCATGCCCTGGCTTTTGTGCACGGTAATCGCCCAGGCAAGGCGCAAAGGCAGTTGTGTAATTTTGGCGCGGGCTTTTCCATTTTCTTCTATGGTCCAATCCATAGGTTCTACGATAAGTTTTCTGCCATTGCGGAGGCAAACCACGGGCTGGTTGGTATTTTTATCAAAACCC
>MHPA01000028.1:5074-5225 GCA_001820255.1 Candidatus Staskawiczbacteria bacterium RIFCSPLOWO2_01_FULL_38_12b
GGGTGCCATTTACAAATCCTTCTTTTTGGTTATTTTTAGTAAACATTACCGCCGCACCGGGTTTTAACTGCAACATGCCGGGTGAAAGGCATCCCCTTTTTAAAATAGACACCAAAATATCATGCCCTTCTGAATGCATAGAAAATACTTG
>MHPA01000028.1:5236-7668 GCA_001820255.1 Candidatus Staskawiczbacteria bacterium RIFCSPLOWO2_01_FULL_38_12b
TTAACGTACCAAGAATCTTTTCATTTACCGTATCTACATTTACATTATGAGAAAATAATTTGGGAGCTTCGGGCGGAACATCGTCATAAGCGGTAATCCTGGTATGTAAATGGCGCAAATGGTTGGCGTCAAACGTATTGGTCCGGATAGCCGAAAGCACATTTAAAAAATCTGCGTCGTCCTGGCGGTGCTGTTCGGTAAGATAGCAGGCCACCACACTGGCACGCACCCAAGCCGGTGCGCCATAAGCAAAGCGGCCAAGGTCATGGCCACTAAGCAGAGTAATTTGAGGTTCGCTTTCGGTTTCTGTATCGCGCCTTACTACGGGAGGCAACTGAAAAAAATCCCCAACCAGCACCACCTGCATACCGCCAAAGGGCGCCGATTCGTCTTTTATTTGCCGGCATACACTATCCACCATGCCCAAAGTTTCTGGAGACAACATAGACACCTCGTCAATAATTAATACCTTGGCCGGCTTTACCCGCTTTACAATATATTTTGTCGTTCCGATTTTTTTTAAATCGGATTTATCCAAAGAAGACTTAATTCCGATGCCCGCCCAAGAATGAATCGTAATACCGTTAATATGCGTAGCGGCAATTCCCGTGGAAGCGGTAATGGCCGGCTCAATTCCCACTGAACGCAAATACGCCACATACTCGTTTACGGTATGGGTTTTGCCACTGCCAGGTTCGCCGGTTAAAAACACATTCCGGCCGGTTTTTAAAATGTCCAAAGCTTCAACCTGCTTCATTGATATAAGATTTATGATTTAAGATGTATGAATGTTTTAGATTTCGTTATCAACCCTTGCAGAAGTTGATGTGATATATTTGATTGTTTAACTAATTGGTCAAATTCTGCGTATTCCAAATATCCGATATCTTTTGAGATAATGAGCTGATTTTTAAGTTCAGTTAATGAGCCCTGAGCCATATAATAAAATTGGACCTTTTCCTTATATGTTTGCCTACCAAACCCTTCTGCTATATTTGATGTAATAGATACGGCTGCTCTCTGCATTTGACTAGTCAAACCAAAAAGTTCTTCTTTTGGGAATTTTTTCGTTATATGATAAATCAACAATACGAACTTATGAGATTCTTGCCACGCTTTTAAATCAGTAAATGCCTTTATTGTAGAACTTTCATTATTCATTAATTTTCTTATATCTTTTTATCTTTCATATTTTCGTATTCATAAATCATAAATCGTAAATCTTAAATCATATAGAGCTCTGTCCTTCTGGTTTCGTCCACTTTCACTAATTCCGCTTCGCCCCGCACAATTTTTTCAAACGGCTTGCAGGCAAAACAACCCTGGGCGCCATAAGGACACTCGAACACGCCTTTTTCCCGCGCTATTTTTACTTTTATCGCAGCGGCCAATACCCTATTTTTGGCGCTGGCAATATCGGGCAATACCACATCGGTCGGTTCGTTATTTCTATCAATATACCAATAAGCCGCACCCGAAATTTTGCGCTTTTGCAAAGCGTTAAGCAACAGGGCGTAAATAGGCAGTTGCAATGACTCTTTATCTTCATCGTTTTTGCCGGTTTTAAAATCAATCACTTTCACACTATCGTCTTCGGGCATATATTGGAGCCAATCAATTTTCCCCGACAAAATAATATTATCAATTTCAGACAAATAGAAATTAGGCGGCATATTATTGGCGTGGGTTTTTAATTTTACCGCCAGTTTTTCCAACGGCCCCGGATTTTCATTAACCCTTTCAATCATTTTTTTAGCGCGCGCCTTTGCTTCTATCTCCTCATTGGCATTTTTAAATCCCCCTACTTTTCCAGAAACTTTTGCCCAATTTTCTTCAAACGTTTGCAATAAAGGTTTTTTAAACCGATCTTCAGCCTTGTAAGCCAAAAGCCCTTCCAGCGTTTCATGCACCGCAATACCCAAAGACAAGTGCATGTTTACCACATTTATTTTCATTCCCCGCGGATTTTTATACATATTGTGAAGAAAGTAAGCTCGCGGACATTTTATAAAGTCATTGATTGAGGAGTGACTAACCCAAACAGCCGAGTATTTATCTTGTGCCATATTTTTTATACTAATTCAAAGATTAATTCCAAACCCATCATACCAAAAAATCGCCAAAAAGGCGATTTTTTGGTACGCACAACATTTACCTTACCACCTCTCGTAATTCTACCGGCGCATCCACCTCTTCAATCGTAAATCTCACGCGTCCCAATACTTGGCCGCGCTGGTTTTGCACATATACCCGCCACTTGCCTTCCGCCAAATCGCTGTTCCATGAATACCCTTTATACCCTTCTTGGCGCCCGCCATTGATGATAAATGAAAATTTGCCCTTACTAATCCATTCTTTTTGCACCGGATCATAATATTGCCAGTGGTGCACTATGGTAGTTTGGAATTTGGCAGGAGCAAAAATAGCGGTAT
>MHPA01000028.1:7690-8602 GCA_001820255.1 Candidatus Staskawiczbacteria bacterium RIFCSPLOWO2_01_FULL_38_12b
CTCAATATGCACGGTTTGTCCAAAAACCGCCGCCTCTATCGCTTGTAAAAAATTTTCGTGTTCGGCGGACAAAGTGTGGCGCCCGTTTAAAACTTTAATATTGTGGTACAATCCCGCCTCGCGCAGGGCCAGCGGGATGGGCGGAATAATATTAGCAAAATACAGCACGTTCATGGCACAAGTTATGCCGATAATCACCATAAAAAACCGACGTTTTTGCACCTGCAACTGACTGGCAAAAACGCACAAATAATGAATGTATACTGCAAAAATAATCAAACTGACCGCGCCGGCCGCCACAAACAGCCAGGCAGAAAGCGAATGAAATAAAAACGGCAACAGCACAGAACATAATGAAATAGTGGCAAAAAAATATACGCCAATATGCACCAAGGGTTTTTCGAAGTACTGTCTGAACGTTTCATTAAAAACTAAAAGTAAAACAAGAATGGCCATCACCGGCCAGCTTATGGAAAACGCACCTGAAAACCAATAAAAAATAAGAGAAGATCCCAGTAGCGACCCAAACGCAAACTGCAAAAACAGCGGCGAAAACAAACGGATATACCTTGACCGTAACCGCAGATGCAATTTCTGGGCATCGTATAAATGGGTAAAAACAATCATACCGCCTGCAAACACCCAATACCCAAACAGCAACATAAACGTGGTACTGATTTGAATGGAAGTAAAGGTAAAGTAATCAACCAAAAAACCGCCAACCAAGGTGACGGGCATCAAAAGCCGTTCATGTTTTTTGTAAAACGTCTTGATTTTCTGATAATTATCTTTTATAAACGTTTTCATGCTTTTACTAAACACTTCAGACTACAGTCTGAAGTGTTTATTTGAGCCTACTTTTGCCTTATGTTATACTCCACATCTCTGCCCGTTTTACCCACCTGCTCAATC
>MHPA01000028.1:8645-12190 GCA_001820255.1 Candidatus Staskawiczbacteria bacterium RIFCSPLOWO2_01_FULL_38_12b
TCCAATTCCAAAACAATCTTATCTTTCCGTTCCTTTTTCACCCGAGCCATTTTTTCATTATACTCATCAAACCCGCCAAACATTTCTCTTTCTTTTTCCGCCTCTTTTTGCGTCCGCTTAACTTCCCCCTCCACCTCCTTCATTTTTCTTTTATACCAACCCCACGCCACCAAAAATCCCGCCACAACCCCCACAATAAAAATTATAATTCCTTGAACCATAGCATTATTTTAGCACAATATTTTTACCATTTATTTTTTAATCTAAAATAGTAAGTCTTCAGGATCAACTTCTTCAACTTGATTATCCTGCTCCACAAAGGAAATCTCATCGTAATTAATATCATCTTCGAGACCAGGAGACTCTTCAGATAATTCTTCTAGACCAACCGATTTAATTTCTTTTCCTATAATCTTAATACTCTTGTTTAATGCTTGACTTGCTTTCTCTTTTTGAGGATCAAAATCAACCCTTACTACAATAGGGCGTTCACTTTTTACAGCTTTTCCATGAGCAAGAAATTCGCGAGGTCTTAGATTTGGAATGACTTGAACGTGTTCTGAGTTATATACTCCATTTAAATAATCCAAACTTGTTTTGTCGACTAAACTATGCGTCAAATAAGTATTGCACTGAGATAATATCGTTTTACTTACTAAGGCGGTACGTTGGGAGACAAGAAGTAATCCCACTCCGTACTTTCGACCCTGGAGTGCAATTTGTCCGATACGACCGACTACCCACTGTGTGTCATTGTCAAAGCCAGAACCATAGGCTTCCGGAATAATCGTGTGAGCTTCTTCGAGAACAATCAATATTTGCTGTGCCTTACGATTATTTCTAGCCCAATCCATAATTGCCGATAAATACATTTCCGTCGTTCTAAGTGTAGCCTTAGTATTTGTAATCTCTGCAAACTCAAAAATACCGAGGCGCTTTAAGTCATCTGCTATAAAGAGCTCAACCTGATCTTTAACTCCAGGTTTTATCTCATCAAGAAATTTTTGTAAAACTACCCTTTCCTCTTTTGCTCCATAAGTTCCTGTCTCTACTGCAAACAACGCCTTTTCCATTTTTTCTACTTGAACAACTGATAGACCTATAAGTTCTGGCATGCTTGCGGAGAGACGAAACCTATATTCACCAGTAAAGTCTACACAAAACACTTTTGTTCCTCTCTTAAGGGCATTTTTAATTATATCAAATACAAGCTCTGTTTTTCCGGTACCCGTAATTCCCAATACGGCAGAATGGTACTCGATAAGATCATCTAAGATAACCGAAACTCCAAAATTTGTACCAGGTACCTTTCCGATTACAAATTCATTTTCTTTGAGAACTTGTTCTGGCACATAATTCTCTGACATGAGAAATAATAGCTGGTTCATAGAAGGCAACCAAGGGAACTTTTCAAAACCCTTCCCAGAATCATATGAGCCCAATTGTGCTGCTGAGACTATATGTATGCCAAGGGGATTTTCTTTGAAACTTTCTTCATCTGTTTTAGCATCAAGAATTTGATAGTAAATTTTCTTCCCCCTAACATTTGCAAATATAACCTTCCCCTCTTCGAGCTCCGCACCCGCAATAACTTGGAACTTTATATTACCAATTACTGAATGCTCAACTATAAGTCCTATTATTTCAGAATCTCCACTCACACCGCTTAATTTTTCAATTAAAGCTACGGCCAATCCATTGCCTTCATACTCATAAATATAACCTGGATTCGTTTTGAATGGTGGCGCTTCAGACACCACTGAAAAAAAGCCGGTTCCGATAATTTTCTCTCCCTGTAACTGAATAAATAATGGAAGAACGTGGGCATATTCGTTATTTGGAAGATGTATTATATGCACTTTATGTTTTTCCCATGTAACTGCATTATTAGTTAATATAATTCTAATAATATTTGGATCATCAATTCTAAAAATATGTCCAACCGTTCTCAATACTTTCTGTTGCCCGGACTTTAATTCCTGGAAATAAATAACTAATTTAGCAATAATTTCCACCGGCTTTACCACAACCATTAAAACCCAAAATCCAGAAATAAGTAGTGCCCAGTAAATACTTTCTTGATTAAAACCTAGTGCACTTATTAAAATAACTGGTGTGAATAATATCTCTCCCCTTCCAAGCCGATTACTTAATTGATAGCTTATTTTCCCAACTAAATCATCTTCGCTAGCTGATTGTTTAAAAATCGCAATCAAAGCAAGAATTACAATAACCAAAGAAAGTATAATAGTTACAATATCAATTGACTGGAGCAGTAACCTAAATTGTAAAACCTTAGAAAAATCAATAGGGACAAGAAGTAAAACAACCGATATAGCAGTTGCTAAAGAATCCTTTGGAGGTGTAAAAAAGGGCGTTGTTATTAATACTAAGAGCCAATAGGCCATAGCTGCGAGCAACCATATCCCCGCACCAGTACTAAAGGGCGACCATCCTCCATTAGCAACAAAAAATACGAGCCATGCCAATAAAACATTTGCAATAAAAACCAGTATGCGAGGTTTCTGTGGAAGCTCAATCATTATTTTACTGTTTATCTTATTCAGCATGTTGCATTATTCTATTCTTAACTTTTCCATAAATTGACCTATTTCTTAGAAATGTAATCAATGTAATCTATGATTTTATCCCGATCTAAGTTATTTTGGATGCAAAAAAAGATCAACAACACCTTTTACCATCTTATTAGCGTTTCATAAAAGAATGATTTGTTTTGGTATAGGAAAATCACTATTATTTTTCTCAACCACATCCATCGTCTTTAAATCCGGTTTATTATTTAACATAGCGATTAAACACCTTCCCATATGATAACCAAGATTAGTGGGCACAGCATTCCCTATCTGCTTATACTGCGAGGATACGGAACCTACGAACTCCCAGTCATCAGGAAATGTCTGTATTCTGGCGTATTCCCTTACAGTTAAGGGTCTTGTTTCCTCGGGATGACACCTTTCCGTCTGTTTTTGTGCTGGCGCACAAGTAAGGGTTAAACTTGGCTCGTCCCAAGATAAGCGCCTGGCCATGCCAGTCTTACCGCCTTCCATGTAAAAACTAGCTTTCATATATTCTTTCCGTAAATCTAAAGGTAAATCCCGCCAATAACCTCCAGGGGGGATTTTCTCTAAAATTTCTCTTTTCCTCTGCGGATAAATTTGCCCAGGAGACTTTGGGCAATTTTCAAGAGCTTCTTTTAATGAAATAGTATAATCCTGCTCTTTGGGAAATAAAAATGGTAAATCTAAATCTTCTCTAATAGCAAGAATTACCAGTCTCTCTCTTTTTTGTGGGACATCTAAATATTGTGCCCTTAATACTTTGTAAGCAACTTTATAACCTAAATTTTTTAAAACATCAACTATAATATTTAATGTTTTTCCATTGTCATGTTTTAACAGTCCTTTAACATTTTCACCCATCGCAATTTTAGGTTTTATTTCCTTTATAGCCCTGGCAAATTCAAAGAACATAGTCCCCCTTACATCTTCAAAACCCAACTTTTTGCCCGCAGCACTGAAAGACTG
>MHPA01000028.1:12201-16231 GCA_001820255.1 Candidatus Staskawiczbacteria bacterium RIFCSPLOWO2_01_FULL_38_12b
CCGCCTCAACAATATCAGCGGCAATACCACTGAAATCAATTTTCGTTACGTCATCATGAACAACATTCCAGGCAGGGTTATTCTTTTTAAGGGTATCAGTTGCATTTTTATCCCAATCAGTAAGTAGAGCATGCTTTAAACCAGCATTATGGAAACCGAGAGCAGTACCACCAGCTCCAGCAAAAAGCTCAACAACGCTATATTTACTTTTTTTCTTAGCTTTTAGTATTTTATAATTATTACCTTTATGGTTGCCCGATATTTTTGATTGTATCCTTTGCAGCTCAACAATATTAAAGAGGCGGTGATTTAGAGTAGACCTTGTTGCCTTAACAAGACCTTTTTTATCCCATCTCCTTATAGTATCAGGAGAAACTCCAATTATTTTTGAGGCTTCTAAAACATTTAATAGGGTGTCCATACTCTAATTATAAGAATAACCACTGCCTTATGCAATGGTTACTTATACACAGATTTTGAGTTTAGTATATCCTATTAAATAATTCTTCAAACGAAGCATCTCCCTCAACTATTTTATATTCCCGTTTCAATATATCACCTATGACTTTGGGCAATATAGCATAAATTTTCTTTAAAGCATCTTTATCACCAGTCGCCAGAGCATAAAAACTTTTACCATCAATCACTCTAATATTCTCATTTTTTGGTCTTTGGAAGTGAGTTTTATTATCGGAAGGAGTAAATGGTTTGTCATAAACTTTTTTGTTTTTTGGTATTATTTCCACATAATATGCCTTGTACCCGCCATATCCCGTATCCAATTGCTCCTTGAGGTCATCATAAATTACTATCTTATGATTGCCCTTTGTAGTATTATGTTTATTTTTTATTTCAGCTATAATCTTTTTACCATCATTTTTTACATCAAAAACCTTCCCCTTTCCGAGGCTTTCCCAATTTTTAAAGGATCCTATGATTTCTTGATGGAAATCTCCGAGATAATTTTGCAAAGTTTTTTGGTTTTGTCTGGATTTTTCTTGTTTCAACCATTTTGTTAAACTAATGTTTTGCCACAGAGCATCAAAAAGCGCTGAGAATGGGTCAACCGAATTTCCATAGAATTGCTTTTCATTTTTCTTCAAAGCGTCTCTTGCCGAATCTATTACTATCTTTACCCGAACGTACAACTTTTCATTATCCATAAATGGCAATAATGGATCTGTCGGTATCGTAAATTTTTTATTATATTGTCTTTTCATGATTACTAAATCCACTTTACTCCCATTTTAGATGGTTTTCAATACAAACAAACGCTTCAGACATAGTCTGAAGCGTTTGTTTTAAGCTATTATTAGTTCTTCAGTTAATTCAAAACGAATCCTGGGTTTTTGACAGCTTCTTGGATAACTTTTTTGGAGCAGCAGTTAAACTACTATTTTTGGTTTTTTGGGAACAATCAAAATGGCCAAGAGATAAGCTATGATTCCCGGAATAAATCCGGTAAAAACTAAAACAAACAACTATAAGACCCTTAAAATGACTGGGTCAATGTCAAAATATTCCTCGATTCCGCCGATTACGCCCGCAAAAACCTTGTTCGTATCGCTTTTATAAAGTTTTTTCATATATTTTATCTTTGAATTGATATCATTAACTACGACCTGAAAATTTCTAGAAACGTTTTTGATGGGGGTCTTATTTTTCAACACCTATTTTCCAAACACCTTTTTCGCGAAAAGCGGATATAGTCTGGCGCTTTGCTTTATTCAAAAGCACCGAAGGTTTTTCCTTAGTTATCTTTGCGTATTCAGACAATCGTATGGCACGCTGGCCTTTTAAGTAGGCAATTCTTTTATGGAAAGACTCAATGAGCGCTAATGACAAAACTTTTTCCATCAAGTTGCTTTTTTTCTTTCTACTATCACGATATTCTTTAAAAGAATCGTAATAGGCGTCCTTTTCTTTATCACGAATAATAATGATTGGAAATCCGAGTTGCATTAACTGATAATTTATTATCACACGCCCGATACGGCCATTACCATCATTAAATGGATGGACATTTTCAAATTCTAAATGAAACCTGCTAATCTTCTCAAGAAAATACAAATTATGGACACTTGAATATTCCAGCAAAAGGGCTTGAATCATTGCTTCGATGTGTTCTGACGCCGGAGCAATATGGCTGCCAACACGCACGTATTCATGTTGCTTCCTGAATCGTCCCGCAATATCATCTTTGATGTCCGTTAAAAGCATTTTATGCAAAAGTAGCATCCATTCCTTATCAATACTTCTTGCACTTATATTGTTTTTTATATACTCAAAAACCTTGGCAAGATTTTTTGCTTCAAACACTTCTCTGACCGAAACCTTCCTGGCAACTTCCAGCTCCATTAAGATCTTTTCTGTTTCGGCAATGCTTAACGTAGAACCCTCAATGGCATTTGAATTTGAGACCGATTCAGAAAGTTCAGCTTCAAAAAGAATATTTAAAAGCGATTCTTTATCTTTCTTTAAAGAATCATATTCGCACTTAAGCACATCAATTTTTTGTTTTATGTCTTGTGATAGTACCATATATACGCCTATTATATTAAATTCACGGTAAAAAGTCAATATGGCGTGAATTTTGTCTAAAAAAGGCAAAATTCACGCCAAAATCCCTAAAATACCTATTATGACCTAAATATCTCCAAAAACTTCTTTGACGAGATGTTTTATATTAATCCAAGTTACTTCATTTATTTGCTAAAATCAACCTATTTTCATAGTTCAAAAAAGCGCCTTTGGGCGCTTTTTTGAATTTACTATATCTTTGCCTTGACCTGAGCTTTTCGAAAGATTTCTCTTTGGTCCTCATTGGCTCTTCTTGCCGCCTCATTTAGAATTTTTTTCTTTTTCTCATCGGATGCATGCAAAAAGAATCCAGAAAATATACTCTGCTCCTTTTGGGTGTAATTTTTTGTAAAGAAATTGAGGAATTTCATATCAGTTTTTCAAGTTCTTCTTGAGTATAATACTTTCCTAATTGAGAGTCAATATTAGCTTCATGTAAGTCAATTTTGACAACATTTTCAGTGTTTTTTTCAAAATCTTTTTGTACAAAGAAAATGTTAATTTTATCCTTAAAATTATGAGAAATCCTATTAATTGTTTCTCGAGACCCAATAAATTCCTCTATAAAAGCTGACTTAGGAATGTTTCTTCCTTCAATTAACTCTCTGGCCTGGGTAAGTCTCCATGCTACGTCTGGTTTTTGGAACACATAGAATATAACAACTTCTCTCTTTTTTCCTAGAGATCTTTCTATATTATATTCCGCTTTTTCGTACTTTGAGAAAGTACCATCAAGGATAAAGTTTTGATTATTATGCAATACAAAGTCATGTATCTTTTCTACAATAAGAGAAACTGATCCCTGAAATAAATAAGAATTACTGCCCGTGTAACTGGGGATCATTGATCTTATTTCATCTCCATCGATCCGAACAACACGACATTCTTTATTCCCTTCTAATATTTTAATCAAGTTTTTAGAATATTCTGTTTTGCCTGCACCAGGAGAGCCTGCCATAAAAACAGATACTGGAGTAATATCTGGAACATATATCAAAGGATTTACAAATTCTCTTGCAATACGAATCTTATTCCTTTTTGCAAATTCAATTGCCTGTAATCTAATTTCTTCGCCTGTCATATGTACTATTAAATATTGTTATCTATGACCTAAATATCTCCAAAAACGTCTTTGACGGAATATTGACGCTTCCCTTTTCTTTCATCAGTTTCTTGCCTTTCTTTTGTTTTTCTAACAATTTTTTCTTTCGGCTTTTGTCGCCGCCATAAAGATAGCCGGTAACATCTTTGCGTCGGGCCGAAATAGTTTCTCTTGCTATCGCTTTTCCGCCTATTACGGCTTGAATAGCAACGGTAAACTGCTGTTGAGGCAGGGCTTCTTTTAATTTTTCCACCAGTTTTTTGCCTTGTTCGTAGGCGTCATGCTCTTCCACAATCCTGCTAAATGCTTCTTCTGCTTTGCCGGCAATCCAAATTTCCATTTTCACCA
>MHPA01000028.1:16255-26680 GCA_001820255.1 Candidatus Staskawiczbacteria bacterium RIFCSPLOWO2_01_FULL_38_12b
TCGTGTAGTTAAGCGAAGCATACCCCTGGCTGGTGCTTTTTATTTTGTCGTACAAATTTGCCACAATGGCTCGAAGCGGCGCCTCGTATTTTATAATCGCACGCTCGGCCGAAAGATAATTAGTTTCTAAATAATTTCCCCGTACATCTTTTAACGTATCCATAAGCTTTCCTAAATAACCCGACGGGGCGATAATTTCCAAAAGCACCCATGGCTCTTGCATGGTTTCAATACCGGAAGGGTCTGGCCAATCGGAAGCCGAATATACTACACGTTCTTGCCCCCGTTTATCAAAAATGTTATAAATTACCGACGGCGTTGAAATAACCAAGCCCAGATTAAATTCCCGCTCAAGCCGTTCTGAAATAATTTCAACGTGGAGCGTACCTAAAAATCCGCAGCGAAACCCCCTGCCCAGTGCTTCTTTCATTTCGGGCTCATAGATTAATGCGGGGTCTTGTAACTTTAATTTTGATAATGCCACTTTAAGCACATCAAATTCATCGGGGTCTTCGGGATAAAAGCTGGCAAAGACCATGGGGTTGGGCTCAGAATAACCGGGCAAGGGCATTGGTAATTGGGAATTAGGGCTTGGCAATTTCACTATGGTGTCGCCCACCCGAACTTTGCCAGGCTCTTTAATGCCCGTGGCAATATAGCCGATTTCACCGGTGAAAATTTCTTGCTGGGGTAAAATTACCGGAGTCAGATATCCAAGCTCTTTTACCTCCGCCTGTGTTTTGGTAGCTAGTAACTCAATTTTTTCGCGGTCTTTGATACTGCCATCAATTACTCTAACTAAAGCTAAAACTCCTTTAAAAGAATCATAGGTGGAGTCAAAAATCAATGCGCGAAATGGCCTGTCCTCCGAAGCCTTGGCGTAGGAGGATTGCCCATCCTTTGCTAAAGCTTCGGAGGGCGCCACAACACTACCGTGTGGTGGCGGAATTTTTTGAACCACCGCCTGCAATACCTGTTCAACATTAAGCCCATTTTTAGCTGAAATTTTTATTACGTCTTCTGGCATAATGCCAAGTACGTTAGCCAATTCCTGGCAGGACTCTTCAATACGCGCAGCCGGCATATCAATTTTATTTACCACCGGAATAATTACCAAATGTTGTTTTTTTGCTAATTCAATATTGGCTAATGTTTGCGCTTGAATTCCCTGCGTAGCGTCCACCAACAATACCGCGCCTTCAACTGCGGCCAAAGACCGCGAAACTTCATAAGCAAAATCAACGTGACCCGGAGTGTCCACCAAATTTAAAATATATTCTTTACTATCTTGAGTGTAGTGCATCCGAACCGGTTTTAATTTAATGGTAATCCCCTTTTCTTTTTCCAATTCCATGCTGTCCAAAAACTGGGGTGTGATTTTATTGGTTACAATGGTTTTTGTCATATCCAAAAGCCTATCCGCCAAGGTGGACTTGCCGTGATCCACATGCGCTATAATAACGAAATTTCTTATATTATTCATTTTATACTTCCTTTTAATTTTCTTTTTTCCACATTTCTCACATTCTTTTCCATGTCACCTCTTCTTTTCTTGTGCTTAATATACGGATCAATTAAACTAATAAAATGCAACAAACTATTTGCCTCATTCACGTTTAGCCTCCAGACATCTTTTTTGAAATTATAATTACCATATTTTACATAATCCCCCTTTTTAGCAACACGAAAAAATTTATTCAAAATATTATTTCTATCCAACCACTGATGAATCTGGAAAATTATTTCTTTATCATAGGCGTCCATTTTAAATCTCGCGCGCTTTTGATATATTCCAAAAGTTCCTTCTGCATCAATGTATCCTGCCGCAAAAGAGCGAAAATATTGCTCACTATTAATAATCCATTCTTCTACTAAATCACGTTTTGGTAGTAAAAATTCAAAACTTCTATTTAGATAGGCATTAACATTGGTAGATAGATTTTTCGATGATTTATATGAAATAACTTTTCCGTATTTTTTAAATAATTTTTTAAATAAATCAATTTGTACATCGTGAGTGGTGTGAAGGCGCACCAAAACTGTTTCTGCGCTTGGACTTGTTTTAGAAACCGCTAAATCCCCAAGCCTAAAACCAATTAAATATGATTTTTCTATAAGATCATCAGAAAAATCATATTTCTTGTATTTCATTCGAGCAAAAGAAGGAGTTTTTAGTGGAATGCCATATTCTTTCAAACGATTGGTTACCGTTTTAAAACTGCACCCAAGTAACACCCCGATCGCATCAGGCGACTTATTTTTTACATGATAAAGCGTATATAATTTCTTTTTTGATAACTCAATTTTTATTCTTCCCATAATCTATTTATACCATTTATGGGAAATAATGCAAATCTACTTATTTCAAATTAATACAAAGATTTCAGATATGTTCTTGTGACATTTTTATTTATTAGACCTGTTGCGAAATAAGAATCTACTGCAAATTCCATATTTTGGTTGAAAATGTGCAATTTGCAGTAAAAGCTTATTTTGCAAGAGGTCCATATAAGCCCAGCTCTATTCTTTGTCGAATAATATCACTGTAACTAGATAACGCATGGTGAATGAAACTTCTAACGTCATCTTTACTAAGACCATCCCTCCCCAATATCGGCTTTACTTTACTAAGCGCAAATGCCCAGGCATTCCTTTCTCTTTTTAAAACTTCTTCTAAGTTTTTTTTTGTTGGATTTTGGTCATTTGCTCTATTCATTGCTTTGTATGAATTAATAAAATATTCTTTGTCTTTTTTTTCTTCGATTTGCTCATAGTCTATGCTGTGCCCAATTTCATGCAAAAGATTCAAAATAATTTTTGGCCTTGCTAAACTCCCCCAAATATAAATAGTCTTATATTCCACATCCGCATTTCCACCAAAAATTGTTTTATCTTTTGGTATAAAAATTATTTTATAGCCAATTGGTAAATCTTCCAATACATTGATTGTTTTACTATCGTCTTTTTTTCCAATACTTACATCATCTAAAAGTCGTAGTTGGCTTGCATCTATTTGCCTTTCTTGTAAAAAGTCCTGATTTAAACCAGAGACATCTTCGGGTTTGGGTGACCGGTAAGAAAAAGAAATTACTAAATTATCTTTTTCCAAAGAAATATCACCCTTATCTTTATAATCAACCCCGTCCAGCGATTCAGATAACTTTTTGTGTGATTCATAGGTTCTTATTTGATCCTCTGGGGATAATTCTTTTTTTTCTAAATGACTTTCGAGGTATCCCCCTCTTTCAACTGACATATACGTAAAAATTAATAGTATTGACTGGCTTTTTTGAATAATCACTTTGAGTTACAAAAGTATTTCTAATTCAAGGTTCTTAAAAATCTTTTAAAAAATGATTCTCCAATCATATGGATTTCCGGTGATTTTAAGATAAGGGCGGTGGCGACGTAAGCTACTAATCCAAGCCCGCCGGATACGGCCAGTTGCAAAAACACCCCCCAAAATGCCTGTAACTGTACGATATTAAACTGTACCAATAGTTGGCGGGCCGAAAGAAGCACCACCGCCATCACCATACCGGAAATAAACATTTTTCCCACCGATACCAATACTTGCCTAATATTAAAAATGCCTAACTTTTTATGGATAAAAAATACCAGCAACAGAGCTTCGCAAATGGCCGTAATGGTAAAAGCCAACGACAAACCTACAATACTGATATTTTGTATTGATTGCAATTTTATGATAGCATGTAAAAAACTTGAAAATCCATTAGTAAAACCCAGTAGCCAGACAAACGTTATGCTCATAGTAATATTACATAGAACCGTGGCGACGCTTATAATTGCGGGAATTTTTGTATTATGAGCCGCATAAAATGTTTTTGAGAGCAAAAAAATCAACCCTTGGGCACACAGTCCCAAACTGAAAATTCCAAGGCAGGCAGCGGTCAGGCGCGTGTCCATCCAGGTAAACTTGCCCGTTCCCAAAATAACTCTCACGATTTGTGCCCGCAACAAAAAAATACCAATACTCACGGGTATGCTTAAAAAAAGTATTTGTAAAAATCCAGCCGAAAATTTTCTTTCAAAACTTTTTTTATATTCCCTCGCTTCTTTGGAACTTTTGGCGGAGGCGAAATTGGAATATGCCGATGATAGGGCAGGAAAAATCGCCGTTGAGAGTGAAATAGAAATGGCATTTATTAAAATAGAAGAGAGCGTATTTGCCAAATTAAAAATGGCGATGCTTCCGGTTGCCAAGGTTGAAGCAATGGCGGTAATAACAATGGCATTAAATTGGCCGGCTCCAAGACCCAAAGACCTTGGCACCATCAGGATAAAAGTTTTTTTAACTCCCGGATGCCCAAAATCAATTTTGGGCTGATAGGTAAATCCTGAGTATAAAAATGCGGGGATTTGGATAAGTAAATGCAATACCGCTCCAAGCACCACGCCAAAAGCCAATCCCTTCAATCCGAATATCGGCACAAAAAATATAATACCCGTAATAATGCCAAGGTTATACATAATGGGAGCCAATGCCGTTACCAAAAACCTATGAAACACCTGTAAAATTCCGCTGATAATGCTTGAAACCCCTAAAATAATAGGGCTTAAAAACATGATGCGCATGAGCATCACGGTCGTTTCTTTTTTTTCCGGAGAAAATCCAGGAGCAATGATATTGATTAAAAAAGGGGCAGCTATGATTAAAATAACAGAAACAATAATTAAAAACGTCAAAAAGGTAGTTAAAAGAATCGACAGATAGCGCCAAGCTTCCTGTTTTGAATGGATTACATATGAATTGAATATGGGGATGATGGCGGCTGAAATTGCCCCAAACACTAAAATCAAGGCGATAAAATCCGGCACTGTAAAAGCAGAATAATACATATCCAATTCATTGCCCGCCCCGAAACGGCCGGCCAAAAGACGGTCACGTAAAAGACCCAACAGGGCAGATAACAAATAAGACCCCGCCAAAATGAGCGAGGCAAAACTAACACTTTTTGTCTGGATGGCAAGAAGTTTTTTTATCAAGAATTTATAAGACTGTGAATTATATAGGATTTAACATTTGATCATAAAAATTTGTTCCCCCTTTCGTAAGTCCCATTATAGCTTTTTTTCAAAGCAATAATAGGCGTTATTGTGGTAACTGCCGGTATGGTCAAGCATGATAAAACCTTTTTTAAGATAAAAACCCGCCATATTGTATTCGTTAAAAGAATAAGCATGTAAGGTGTCAAATCCTTTTTCTTTGGTAAATTGCATAGCAAACTCTATAAATTGGGTGCCAAATCCTTTGGACTGGAATTCTTTTTTTACCGCCAAGGTTTCTATATTAATTTTATTGGCTCTTTGGCGCAAACTCATAATTCCTATAACCGTTCCGTAATCTTCTCCCAAAAAATATTCCTTATTTTTAATTTGCTCTTCTACAAAGCTTTCGTTATTCCAGATGAAATAAGGGATGGGCAAATAAAGAAGATTTGCAACATCCATAATTTCTTTTTTGTCTTTTAATTCTGCTTGTCTTAATATCATATATAAAGTGGCTGTATGCTATAAAAATTTGGTAAAATTATCGTATGTATATTGTAGTATGTATCATCGCATTTTACAATAATTTGACAAGGAATTTAAATAATGCTATTGTTATATTGTCTTAGCAAGATGAGTGATTGCTCTTTTCGATTTATCGAAAGGAGAGGAAAGTCCGAACACCCACTCTCCAAAAGGAGGTTAAAATAATAGCGTCCCGATAAAAATTCATCAGAATTTTTATACGAGGATCCGCGATTTCTGCATAATTCATATATAGAAATCGGAAGCTAACAGCCGCCTGCAGTAATGCACGAGGTGCGAACAGAAACGCCGAGGCCGAAAGGCCAAGGCGCCCGTCAGGGCGAATTTAGCAGAAATGCTAAAATGAAACGGCTAAATCCTTATTGGGCGCAAGAACAAACCCTTCGACGAGCTCAGGGTAAAGCCTGAAAAATTCATCTATGAATTTTAAATTCAGAGAAGGAGCAAAGTAGTTCGCAAGAGTCAGGCGCAGCATTGTGCCTGACCAGAGGCAAACAGCAATGTTTGTCCCAGATAGATAATCACAGCCTTGTGCGTGGCACAAGAGATTTAAGAACATTGATTTATGATTTAAGAATAGAAACGACACGTCGTCGGCGAATTCATAATTCATAAATTTTAAATCTTGATTCTCTCGCACCGCGCGCGAGGTGACAGAATTCGGCTTACAGTCTTGCTAAGACAATAAAAAAATCGTCCTGAATTTTTATCGAAGGACGATTTTTTTGTTTAGAAATTCTTACAGACGAGGCCTTAAAACAACTTTTGGCTTGAGGCTTCTGCGTCCAAGGCTTGATTTACCAAGGCGTCCGCTTCCTTGTTTTTTTCCCGCGGGATGGCTTTGAATTTCACTTCTTTAAAATCAATTTTTAAATTCCAGATTTCCATAAAAAACTTTTGGATTTTTTCGTTTTCCACTTTATATTTTCCATTCATTTGCTTTACCAGCAATTCCGAATCGCTGCGTATTTCCACTTGGCTATGCTCGGCCATCGCCTTGCCAAACAGAGCTTTGAATTTTTTTAAAGCAAAAATCACTGCGGCATATTCGGCATCATTGTTGGTTAAATGATCACCAAGGTATTCGCCAAACTTTTTTATCACCTCGCCTTTTTCATTGCAAAACACCACACCAATAGCCGCTTTGCCCGGATTACCCCGCGACCCCCCGTCGGTATATATAACAATTTCTTTCATAAAAATTACGTAAGGTTTTTAAAATATTCGTTAAGAGAATTTTTAAATCTCTCCAAATTTTCGTTTTTGATGCGAAAGCCCGATGCCTGGGGATGGCCCCCATAGGTAATTAAAAAATCTCTGCAGGTTTTCATGGCTTCGACCGAATTTAATTCTTTGGTGCTTCTTACCGAGCCCGCCGATTCACTATCCCCTTTTTTAAAAATGAATGTCGGTTTTTGATATTTGTTATATAGAATTGAGGCAACAGGACCGGCCAGCACCAGGCGCCAAGCGGGGTCACCTTCAAAAATAATCAGCTCATCTTTTTTTTGCGCAATTCTCCGCTCCACTTCCTCGGTAATCTCCTTTATTTTTATTTGTTTGTAATTGGTTTTGGAGATTAAATCCTGCGCCAGTTCCATACATCTATTAGGCGAAGCACTAGTAAGCAAATCGTATGATTCATTTTTAAAATCTATGGATTCGGCCGCATTTAAGGCAGAAATAACTTTATAGTATTCGCCCGATAACACCTCCCCTTCCCCTAAAATATCTAAAAAAGCACGCAAGCCCGGGCGGAAAGTGTGTTTTAATGATCGCAACCCTTCTTCAATGAACATTTTATTATCCCCGATTTGCGGCACCATATCGGATATTGTCGCCAACGCTGTCAGTTCCAAAAAGCTGTTTTTTAAATTTACCGAAAATTCGCGGCCTAAAATTTCTTCTGCAAGCTTAAACGTCAAACCCACATTGGCCAGATATTTATATTCTGACGTGTCGTCTTTTTGCTGGGGATCTACCACAATTTGGGCGTTGGGGATTGATTGGAGTACCTGGTGATGATCAACCACAATAACTTCAAACCCATATTCATTTAATACTTCAATTTCTTTTACGTTGCTGATGCCCAAATCTAAAGTAATAAAAAGTGCCGGCGCTTTATTTTCTAAAAATTTCAAAGCCCGTGCGTTAATCCCGTATCCGTCATCTTCCCGATTAGGAAACAACACCATATCAACTTTCCCGCCTTTACCCTGAGCCGTGTCGAAGGGCAAATTCTGTATGGTTTCCTGCAAAATAACGGTTGACGTAATGCCATCACAATCGGAATCTCCGTAAATAATAATTTTTTCGTTATTTTTTACGGCGGTTTTTATTCTTTCTGCGGCTTCTTTTAAATTTTTTATCTTTTTTTGCATAAAAATTAATCTTCTAATGCCTTTAATCCTGGCAATTCTTCTCCTGAAAGAAATTCCAGCATCGCACCACCTCCGGTGGAAACATGGCTGAACTTATCCAGCATACCTTCTTGGCGTAAAAATTCAATGGTTTCGTTTTTTGGCTCTACGGGAGCTTGGTAAATAATGCTCTTTCGATGGATTTTCTAAAAATTCCACGGCTAGAAATTCGATAGTATTTTTTATGTACCCCTGCGGTACATAAAAAATGATGGCGGATTTGTAGCTGGAATTTTTAGAAAAGACGCGAATACGGCATTATTCACCAAGCTCCTACAAAACTATTGACAAACACCTTAATTCTGCTATACTTAACTTACTTTTGGGGTAACCCACCGATCCGGGGCTTCGGCTCCGGTGATGATTACAGCTCAAGCAATACCTTGAGTTTTTCTTTTACACGGATGAAATCAGTCTCATCGAGAGCCGCAAAACGATGCTGAAACCTATTGGTGCTAAACATGCGAATTTGATATAAAAGGGCGTAGCGTTTTTCTCCATGTATAGTGATATCAATAAACCATGAACCGGTTTTTTCTTTGGTGGAAAGAGGTACACCGACGAAGCTTTCAGAAGACAATTTTTTCAGTATGAGCACGGGTCTTTGGTAATTTTCGCCTTTCCCACAAGACTCGGTTCGTATATTTAATCCTACCGAGCACCACCAAATATCTCCTTGTTTAAAAAGAAACTTATCTTTGACCTCTTCAAGTTTTTTCTTTTTTATGTTCCAATGGTCAAAATCTTTTTTCATGAATTTTTCTATTCTAAAGCTTTTAGTCCTGGCATTTTTCCGCCGCTTAGAAATTCCAGCATTGCGCCTCCGCCCGTGGAAACATGGCTGAATTTGTCCAGCATACCTTCTTTACGCAAAAACTCAATAGTTTCGCCTCCGCCAACTACCGAAAACGCCTTGCTTTCAACGATAGCTTTGGCAATTTCTAAGGTGCCTTTTTTAAAATTTTCATCTTCAAACTTTCCAAACGGGCCGTTCCACACCACCGTTTTGGCCGTTAATATTTTTTCTCTAAAAATAGCAATCATATCATCGCCAATATCTGATGCATCTAAATTATCTTTTGGCCCCACTATTTTTTCCGGATAAGTAAAATGTATCTTTTCTGACAGGATTTCTTTTTTAATCAATCCGCCAACCAGCACCGTATCGGCCAGTGTCGAAATTTTTTCAATAAAGGCCGCTTTTGTTTCCACTTTTTTCCCGCCAACCAACACCACCATGGGCTTTTTTGGGTACTGTAAAATTTTTTGTAAATTAGTTATTTCGTTTTCCAAAAGCAGGCCCGCACCGTGAGGCAAAAATTGGACAATACCCGCTATGGAAGCGTGAGTGCGATGGCAATCGCCGAACGCATCGTTAATATACATATCGCCCAATTCTGAAAGTTCTTTGGCAAATACAGGGTCGTTGTCAGTTTCTTCTTTATGGAATCTGAGATTTTCAAGTAAAATAATCTGCCTATTTTCCATAGCCAATACTTTATTGGCAACTTCGGGGCCAATGCAATCAGATAATTTTTCAACAGGGAGTTTTAATAATTCTTCCAGTTTTTCTTTTACATTGTCTAACTTCAAGTTTTCTACAACACTTCCACCGGGCTCACCTAAGTGGCTCATTAAAATTATTTTTGCGTCATGTAAAAGTAAATATTGTATAGTAGGCAATGTCTTTATCATCCTAAAATCATCCAAAATAGTACCACTATCATCAATGGGCACGTTAAAATCACAGCGGACTAACACTCTTTTACCCAACACGTCAAAATCTTTAATTTGTTTCATTATTTTGAAGTAATCTAAAATATACAAATATTTTTATATTTGTGATTACTCCAATTTAAAATTTTATTTTTTGGCCGGGCTGGATAATTCCCTTGTCTTGGGTAGAATCGGAAACAGGATTTGGCACTTCAGGTTTTTTTTCTTGGGGCACCAACGAATGCTCTAAATTATTTTCTATCGGTTTTTCTTTATGTTCCAATGAATCTTCCAGCGCTTTTTTAAGTTCGGACAAATTAATCTCTTTTCTTTTAGGCTTGCCCAAAGACCCGCTAAAGCTTTTTGATTCAACTGGCCGGCCGCTATTTTCTTTTTTGGGCCTTTGCAAACTAAACGAAATCTTTTCTATTTTTTCTTGAGCTAACACATTTTCATCTTTTTGCGTATTGGCAAAAGGCTTATTATCCGGCGATTTACTTTGAAATTGTGCCTGGGATTGGACGCTGTTTTGCAAAGAAGCAGCCCCCGAATTTTTTATTTTTTTAAGACAGGATTTACAATACACTGGCCGGCCTTTTTCTGGCTGAAAAATGGTCTTAGTCGGTTTGCCGCAAACAGAACAAATTGCGTCCTACAGGGTAGGCTGGTCTGGGTTATTATTTGCCACGGGGGCTTGCGGCGCATCAAAAACCTTTTTAGCGCCACTTTGGGT
>MHPA01000028.1:26695-26890 GCA_001820255.1 Candidatus Staskawiczbacteria bacterium RIFCSPLOWO2_01_FULL_38_12b
CTGGTTATCCCCCGTCCATGCGATGATTTTTTCTTCAACGATTTCTCTTTTTACCCCGTAACGGTCGCGGGAAGCTTGGATGATTTTATTACGATTTGATTGTTCCAGCGGCTTTGGCGGAGGCAAGGTATGGGCAGAAAAAGGATGGGATGCTACTCCATCAATCATCAGTTTTAGGTAGATATTATATTTGGA
>MHPA01000028.1:26902-56710 GCA_001820255.1 Candidatus Staskawiczbacteria bacterium RIFCSPLOWO2_01_FULL_38_12b
ATCTTCTGCGGTAAACTCCGGAGAAAATTCTTTTTCTAAAAATTCGGCGTCTTCCGCCCCAACACGAAAAACCGCCAAGGTTCCCACGTTGCCAAACATTGCATCCCTTACAATTTCATCCATTTGGGTAATGTATTGGTGTCCCACGATAAGATTTAACCGATATTTTCTGGCTTCAGATAATATGTTGGCAAAAGACTCGGTGGCAAAATTTTGGAATTCATCAACGTATAAATAAAAATCTTCCCTTTCTGGTTCGGGAATATCAACGCGGCTCATGGCGGCCAGTTGAATTTTGGTAATCAACAACGCCCCCAACAGCCTCGAGTTGTCTTCGCCAATCCTCCCCTTTGATAAATCTAAAATCAATATTTTACCCTCATCCATGATTTTTCGCATATTGATGGTAGACTTGGTCTGCCCGATAATATTTCTTATTAAGGCATTGGAAACGAACTGCCCCACTTTGTTTTGAATAGCGGCCGTGGCTTCTATTTCATAGCGCTGAGTGTATCGGGCATACTCGGTAACCCAAAAAGATCTTACAATGGGGTCGGTAATCTTACTTACCACCTCTTTGCGGTATTCAGGGTCAGCCAGCATCCGGTTAACTCCCAATAATGTTGAATCCGGATATTCCAAAAGCGCCAAAATAGCGTTGCTTAAAATATATTCCATTCGGGCGCTCCACACATCTGGCCACACTTTTTTAAAAACCCCCATCAAGCCTCCCGCAACCAAATGCCGGTATTTAAAATCCACCTTTTCCATAACATTAAAAGCAATCGGAAAATCCAGGTCGGCCGGATTTAAAAAAATAACGTCTTTAATCCTTTCCGGGGGCACAAAATCAAGGAGTTTTTCAGCTCCTTCTCCGTGGGGATCAACATAGGCTATGCCATGGCCGTTTTGAATATCCTGGATGGCCATGTTTTCCATCAAATTTGATTTTCCCATGCCGGTTTTACCGATGGTATAAAAGTGTCTCCGGCGGTCGTCTTGTTTTATTCCGAATTTCTTTTTTTGGTTTCGAAAAGAAGTTAATCCGAAAAATGTTGTTGGCTTGTTATCCATAACTTCATGAAACATACAACATGGAACATAGAACAAACGACGTCGTTTTTTGTTATGTGTTCCATGTTATGTGTTATGTGATTTTACTCTGTCGGTAAATTAGGTGGCGGGCCTCCTTTTTTGGATTCAACTCGTGCCATCGTAGGCGCCACCAAACCGGTAATTTTCAATGGGAAGTGATACAAGGTTGCCATTTCTTCCGTATTCAAAATAGGGCACTCCCCTCTCCTGTTTGGAAATAAGGGTGGAAATCTTAAAATATAATTTCTAAATTGCCTTCTGGTTCTTATAAAAGGTATACTGGTTCTGAAAAAATAATGGGTTTTTGGCCTTGTTGTAGTAGAAAATCTAAGAAAGTTTAGGTTATTTGTCTGAAAATGCGCAAAATATGACCTGGTAAGCGTCCGATGGGCGGAATTGTAATTTTCCCGCTTGGCAACATATACCCCCCGTATATTAGTTCTGAAAATCGGCCTTTTAACCTTGCCTTCTACTTCAGTAAGAATTTCCCGCTCGCCGGGACTCAGTAATAATTCCTTATCTTCACCTGCTTCGGTTTTTGTTGATTCAGTCCATTTATAGGTTGCCTTCTCGCCCGATCCTTCTTTTTTAGGACCCATTACTAAGTGATACATCATTTCATTTAACTCTTCAGCAAATGTTTTTGTATGCTTTATGGGACGCTTCGTTAATTTTGAAATTTCTTTATTGGCCTCACGGTAAAAATTCGGCTCGTCATTTTCCGCTACCGACATCGTGGTAAATTGCAACCAAAACTGTTCCCCGGGCCCCAGCTTTGACATTAATTCCAATAAGGAAGAGAGCGGATCTATTCTTTTTTCTTCAGCGGAAATTCTTTCACCCTGGGGCTCAAAAAATTTTTCGTAGGTTCTTATGGGGTATACCTCGGGCTTTCTGCCTAAAACAAAATCTTCGCCATACACGTCCCATTCTTTGTTGGGAATATTTTGGGGTACATTTTTTGTATAATCCGGCACTTCGGTAATTTCCAATTCAGGATAGTGACTATAAAGAGATGTTTCTAAAGATGTTTTTGCTTGAGCTAAAACCCTTATGTAAAAATGCAATTTGCCTTCAATGCTAGCTATCTCCCAAGACGTCCAGCCCGGGGCGTCCGGCAAATCTCCCTCGCACCATTGCTCTCTCCAGTTGGCTTGATTAAAGTTAACTCCCCACATAACGGTATAAACATCTTCCATGGCTTTTAAGGGAACCAATACCTCTTTTGGGGGCACCACTTCCAGTACCACCCATTTTTTCTTACCATAAGAAAAATCCCATCGTATCCACCAAAGATACAATTTCTTTAATTCTACCGACAAAAATAAGGGGAAAAAAACCCACCACCACACTCTTAAAAAGGGTATAAATAAAATAACAATCATTAAAAAAACCCACCAAAAAGAGGCGAATAGAATTTTGTTAATAGGTCCGGCCCACCAAAAATAATTTGCCATGAGTTTATATAGACTAACTAGTTACCTTAAATTACGAAATGACCATGATAAAAACTTTTTCGGGCTCTTTATGGGGAATTTCGCCGGTAATCTGCGTAAAAATGTTTAAACGTAAGCGTCTGCCTGTGCGTTCACGCAGACAGGTGGCTACGTTTAAACATTTTTCCACAGCTACCGCCAAAATTCCCTCATAAATAACTCCGAATCATTTCGTAATTTAAGGTAGTTAGCTTTACGATGTCGGGCAAATACTGCAAAAGGATTACAAGAAAAGAAACTAAAAAGAATCCCGTGATGAAAAATTCAAACGTATACAAAAGCGGCACGACGATAAATGTAGCTTTTTTTTCATGCCAATAGTATACCAAGGAAAAAAGGACGGCATAAAAAAGCGCCGTTGCTACCAGTAATACAATGTTTGCCCAAAAAATTGGTGAAGCTGGAATAGCGATTACCATATTACTTCATTATAATTCCAAATTAAGAAGAAGTAAATACGCCGCATATGCAATTAAAAATCCCGCAGAAGCGGGATTTTCAATGCTTGCAACACTTCTCACTTTACGCAATTTGAGTTTCTACCAAAAAATACTTTCCCTGTGCGTCTTTTTGGAAATACTTTTTATTATTTAATTTAATTAAAATGGTATTTTTTTCAACAAATCTTTGGCTAAGCACCTCTTTTACAATTTCTTCTTTGCTTGCTAATTGGGGTTTCTCTTTCAAGATGTTAGCAATAATATCCTTGATAGTTCCGGGCACATAGCCCCATTCACCCAATGCATACATTCCCCTGCCCACAAGGACAAATCTTGCATCTTTAATTAATTCATTGTGCACCGTTTGAGGGTGGGTTTTTTTATTGGCTTGATTAAACTCAAGCTGGTCTATTAATGAAGTGATTTCCCTGAAGTGCAAAGGTTTTTGGTGTTTCTTAAATACTAAAAATGCCTTGTCTTTGACACTTCTTGGCTTTATTTCGGGCCAGTCAATTAGCCCAAGTTTATTTTCTTTATTGGCTTGTATCCGCTTTGAAACTTCAAGATAGGAATCCAATGCTTGGCTGTGCAAATCATACTTGGAAGCAAACTTGGCAAATAACTCCCCTTTTATCAAAGGGGCGCCATGGCTTTGCAGATCCAAGGCTAAGGCGTTTAATGTATCTTTGACTTTCTTTTCGGGGTCTTGCATGGTTGACCAAAAATAATAATAATCCCTCTTTTCGCATACCCTTGAAAATTGATCCCCCAGCATCAAAAAAAATAACACATGGGGTTTGTGCTTTGCGCCACCCAAATCGGCTAATACCGTTTCCTCTTTCGCAAAACCGCCTTTTTGCTGGAAGTAATTTTCAAATTCCAAAAACACCTTTTGCAAGGTTTCTTTATGGTTTTTTCTAACAAAACTAAAACCGACTTCTTCGATTTGACGAACCCTTTCACGGGTTATGCCAAAGCTCTTGCCGATGGATTCTAGGGTTTCTATGCTTCCGGTTTTTACCCCAAAACGCCGGTCAAAAATATCCTTGGTTTTTGGCGAAAGGCCTTTGGTTAATTTTGCGTAAATTTGAGAGTAATTAATACTGTTCATAGTTATACGTTATTAATATCTACGTTATTATCAAAGTCTAACATACCAATAAAGATATGTCAAGCGTTCCACGGCCAAGGTTCCTATTTCCCCCTTTTTTGCAATCTCCTATCGCTCCACTTTTGTCCCGATTACATCGCGGATCCTCGATGGTTTTTCCATCGGGACCAACTGACAAGCAAGGGACTGGCAATAAAAATAGAAGAATACGCTCCGCTTGCCACCCCAATCATCAAGGCCAATGAAAAGTATTTAAGAGTTTGCCCCCCAAAAAAGAACAACGAAGCCATAACTAATAATACCGTACATACCGTACTGATAGATCTTCCAATAGTTTGATTTAAGCTCAAGTCAACCGTCTCACTAAATTGCGCCATTCCCCTTCTTAAAATATTTTCGCGAATCCTATCAAAAATAACAATGGTATCGTGAACGGAAAAGCCCAAAATGGTCAACAGCGCCGCAATAATAGGAATGGTAATTTCTGCATTATAAAATTTCCCCAGTAAAGAAAAAACTCCCAAGGGAATTAAAATATCATGAAACAAGGCGATCAACGAAGTGGTCCCATATTTCCACGAAGCTACCGGTCTTGAAACTTTTCGAAATGCAAACGCAATATATAACGTAATCGACGCCAATGCCAGCACAATGGCAATTTCTGTTTTATTTTTTAAATCCTGTCCTACAGAAGGTCCTATGTATTGAAAACTTTTCTCCTCTAATGGTGCAAGCTCATGTAATTTTGCAAGCACTTTTTGATGAGCCGCTTCATCAATTCCCTTAAATTGCAACACGGCCCCTTTGTCCCCGGTTGGCTGGATGACAATTTCGCCCAAGTCAAATTCAGACAGAGACTTTGAAATTTCCTCATTGGACGGCCGCTGATCGGTAAAACCGACTTCCATATTACTGCCGCCAGTAAACTCAATACCGAATTTCAAACCAAACACTATCAAAGACGCAATTGAAGCGATGATCAATATACCTGAAACCAGATAATATAATTTTGAATATTTTGTGAAAGGAAAATTCATATAATTCAAAGTATAATTATAATAGCCATTTAACTTTCTCTGCCCATGTACCGATAACCACCATTAATAAAATCCTGGTGATAAAAATAGCCGAAAACAAACTAACTAAGACACCCAACGCCAAAGTCAGTGCGAAGCCTTTAATAAAAGAAGTGGAAAATATAAATAAAATGACGCACACTAGCAAAGAGTTAATATTGCTATCTCTAATTGATGGCCAAGCCCGGCTAAACCCTTCGGAAATTGCCAATGGCAATGCTTTGCCCTGTCGGATTTCTTCTTTCATTCTGGCAAAAATCAAAATATTGGCATCCACCGCCATTCCAATGGACAAAATAAATCCTCCGATGCCGGCCAAGGTTAATGTGACAGGAACCAGTTTGAATATGGAAAGCGTAATGGCAACATATATCATTAAAGCTATGGAAGCCAACAGACCCGGTAACCGGTAAAAAACTATCATAAATAATACCACTGCTAAAAGACCGTACACTCCCGCCCACAAAGATTTTTGCAAAGAAGCCGATCCTAACATTGGCCCTACGGTTTCCTGCAAAATCGGGCTGCCTATTTTTACCGGCAAAGCTCCGGAGTTTAATCTTCTGGCAATATCGTTGGCGGTTTGAGCAGACATATCTCCGGAAATTACCGCTGTGCCGCCGGTTATTTTATCTTGAATCATCGGAGCATATAAATCATTGCCATCAATCTTTCCGTCGCCACTGGTGTCAATAATAGAAGCCCCGTCTAATAAAATTGCCAATGGTTTTTTAATGTTTCGCTCGGTAATTTGTTCAAATAATTTTGCCCCTTCGGTATTAAATGCGAGCTGAATTTGGGGCTTGTAGGTAGTTTGATCAAAAACAACCGTGGCTTTGGTTAAGTATTTTCCCGTAAGTTCGGTGGGTTTAATATAAGGATTTTGCAATGCCAGCTCCCAGTCTTTTATTTTTGTAATGTCCTGCTGTTTTTCTTGGGCTGCTTGGACTTCTTTTATTTTTTCCAAAATTTGCTGGCTTTCTTTTTCATCCCTTAGCTCGTCAAATTCCAAATATGGAGTTTGGCCTATCATCTCTATGGCCTGGGCTACATCTTTTACCCCGGGCAATTGAACCACCAATTTATCCGTGCCCTGAATTTGCACCACCGGCTCCGATACGCCAAATAAATTCACCCTCCTTTCTATCACATCGCGAAGCCCCGACATGGCACCGGATTTATCTAAAACCGTACTTAAATCCGCCTGATAGGTTAAGTTCACTCCACCTTGCAAATCCAAACCAAGCACATAGGGTTTTTGCCAAAAATGGGGCAACTTCCAGGAAAATTGGTGATTTAAAGCGTCAACTCCTTTATTAAAATAATCAGGGTAAGCAAAATTTCCCGCCAACACCGCCAGTATCATAACCCCGATGAAAATAAAATATTTTTGAGACATTTTTAAATACCTTAAATTACGAAATGATTCGGAGCGCTTTATGAGGGAATTTCGTAATTTGAGGTAAAATATAAAACGATTTTTTATTATAACCAACTTGCAAAATTAATCAAGGCTTTATATCATTTCTAAAATCTTTAACTGCAACTTATCACTTTCAGTATCATAAATGGCAAAACAAGATTTATATCGCTGGCCAGCTAATTCCCCCGGATTTACCAATCTGCAACTTGCCCTGAGCGAAGTCGAAGGGTTTCCTATTTTTTCTTCCCAAGGCTTATGGGTATGGCCATAAAATACCAAATCGTATTTTCCGGATTCCGCTGCTTGTTTGGCAATATCCGGATAGTGATTAAAAAATATTTTTCTTGCCCTGAGCCCTGCCGAAGGGTTGCCGCCTAATTCTATTTCCATGGTTTCTGGGATATCAAGCAGGTCAAAATCCCCGTTTCCACGGACAAAATATATCTGGCCTTTAAATTTTTTTACCGCCTCATCTATGGTTTGCTGATTACAAATATCTCCGCAGTGCAACATCGTCGTAATTTTTTGCGAGTTCAAAAAATCAATGGCTTTATTAAAATTAGCCATGTTGTCGTGCGTATCTGAAACGATTGCAAATTTCATATTAGTTTTTGCCTTTTTCCCACAAAGTTTCTTTTATTAACGGTGCGTAAATATCATTATCTTTATCCATAATTAAAGGATCCTTTATCGTATAATCAATGGAATTAAAAACTATATTCTCAAGATCCTCAGCAATAGCAATAGGAGTTTGTTCTTTGCCCTCTCCCATAACCAATACCGCTGCCACCGCTACCGAATCAGCAATATTTGTCTGTGACATTTTCAGCGTCCGCTTAAATATGTCTTTTTTGCCTCGATAATCCCTTAGCGGGTGGAAACCATGGTATCCGATGGCAATTCCCATAACACCGTTTTTTAAGGGCGTACAATGGCTATCTGAAATAATGACTCCGAATTTTTTGAGTTTATAAGTTTTTTTAATAAATTGGTAAATATGCTTTGCCGCTACCATGGATTTTTCTGGCCATAAAATATAGTATCCATTGGCATTACTTTCATCGATGCCTGAAGTCGGAATCAAAATATTATTTTTAATAGTTAAGATTACGTAACCCTTGGGAACTTTATCACGGTCAATATAAAAATCCGCCTCTTTTTTTATTAGCTCATCTTTATTTTTTACTGAATCCATTTTTATGCACCTTCCCTGCCAGATGGCCACGATTTTAGAGGTAATTACAATAATTGATTTTTCTTTTAATGTTAAACTAGAAAAACTTTCTTTAATAAAAGAAAGTAAATCATCTTTTGGCGGCAAAAACACCCTAGTTTTAATCGGATATACTTTCATGTTCTTGTAATGTATGTTTTATAATAGCGTTTTGCTGGTCAAATAAAAATTCACCTTTGAATTTTTTATTTTCCAAAAATAATGAAAACCAATACTTGTCATCCGGCCACATATTTTCAAATGGAATATCTTTTTCCAAAAACCATGCTGGTTTCATTTCTTCGGTTTCTTGGGGTTGGCCAGAAAAGTCTGTGGCCTTAAAAATATTCACTTCTAAAACATCACTGGGTTTATCTTTCCAGGAAAAATCCAACACTCCGATTTTTTGCATTTCATTTGCGCTTATGCCGGCCTCTTCCAGTAATTCTCTTTTGGCGGCGTCTTCAATGCTTTCACCGTTATCCACCTTACCGCCAAAACCATTCCATTTTCCCATGCCAAACCCGCGCTTTTTCATTCCAAGCAATACCTTGTTATCTTGATGGATTATTAAAAGGGTCAATACTTTCTTATTCATAAAACTTTTTAATATATCAACTTAATATATCAACCTAATACTCTCACATTCTCGAGAATGTGAGAATATGAAACTATAACTTTTTGAAATCTAAAATGAATTTTACGAAAATTTTCCCGTAAGGCGATATTGAATGTAAAATATATCTTCCGTGATAGTTTTTATCAACCAGTCCTGCGTTTACTAATTTTAATGTATGACCAGAAACCGTTTTTAAATTACAATCCAATGTTTTCGCAATATCATCTAAGGCAATCCCCCTGCTTTGGAAAATCAAAAGCAGAATATCAATTCTTCTATGGTTCGCAATTCCTTTAACATGTTTTTCAATTTGTTTTGAATTTTTCATACCCCACTACATTCCTATATGCTCACATTCTCGAGAATGTGAGCATGTAGTTATTGTATCACAAAATAGTATACTAAGATTCGTCTAAAATAACCTTATCCCTGAAAGCACCTTTTTGGTCCCGTTTCTTTTTTTGAACCTCAATAACTTTTTTAAGATCCCATTTTTTATTTTCTAAAATAGCGGTAATTACTTCAAATACATCTGCCATTTCTTCAATACTTTCAGCTTCCAAAAATTCATCAACTTCCTCGCCCAGTTTTTCTTTTAATTTCTGCCAATATTCTTTTTCATCAGCAATATGAAAAATCACTTTCTTTCCTTTATTTTTAATATATTCAGGAATCTTATCCCTGACTAATTTGTTGTATTTCATGAATATTATTAACGGTTATCCACGAGGCCATAGCTCCAAACCCCTTTTTATCAATTTGAAATGGTTTTATTTTTTGTGCTTTGGCCAGAAAAATTAAAATACCGTATTTTTTATCGCGGAATTTTCTCGAAAATTCCGCGATATCATTTTTTTCAATCCCGATATCTTTTCCGTAAGCATTTAAAATCTCTTTTCCCTTTTTGGGAGACAAATCAGAAAATTGCATGATCTTTTTAACCTGGGTTTTTATTAAGACTGGCTCACCCGAATTCTTAAAATACACTGCATCCCCCTTTTTAATTGCGTCCCATGGCTTATATTTGTTTTTATACCAACGCGATTCAATGGTTTTTTGTCCGGTTAAGATTTTTTCCAAAAACCCCCATTCTTTTTTCATGATGGCTATATGAATCATTGGCCTGCCACGCATTGGTTAAAAATGTTAATTTGATTATTGTATTGCAAAATAAGATTTTTGGTATTTTGAGCTAATTGATTATACTCATTTACTAAAGCATTATATTGGTCTACTAATGCGTTGTATTTTGGGGATTTTGGATTGGTATTATTAATTTCGGACCGCTTGGTATCAATTTGCGCCGAGAGTTGGTCTAATTTTATCTTATTGTCATCAATTTCGGTTTTTAATGTGAAGCTAGGGCTCTGGCATAAAGAAAGTGGCAGGCCAAATTCCTGCACGCCAACCCAAACCGATTGCCCTTTATACGTTCCTTTTACCATTGCCACCCCTATGTCAATAAATCGGTCATTTAAAATATTGGCTCGATGCCCCGGACTGTCCATCCAATTTTGCACCACTTCCTGTTCACTAGAAAAATTGCCAAGAATTAAATTTTCCCCCGACACAATATATTCATATCCGTAGGTTTTGACCAACGTGCCAGGGTCAATGCCACTTTGCGAAATATGTTCAAAATATTGGTTTTTTAAAATATCCTGGGCCTTTGCCAGTGCCGCCGCGTTAAGGCTGGCATTTTCAACCAGCGGCGGCAGCGCGCCATTATCATATCTTTGAATATTGGTTTGCGCGATTATTTTCGCTTTAACCAGTACTACGCTATTTGAATTCCCGCCAATATTTAACGGACCAGGGGTTATGATTTTTTTTGCAACTGATTGTATAGTATTTCCCAAATCGGTTTTCTGAAAATTCTCCACATTTTTACCAAAATTATCATATGTTTTTAAAACAGTATCTTTAAGATAAAATCCTGCCCCAAAACCCAGTACTATTAATAATAAAATTACTACATAATATATTTTTTTCATAATGTTAAAATTCTAATCTTTGTTTTTCAAATCCAAATAATTGTTCGTGGATTAATTCAATTTTTTGGGGCGTCAATTGATACCAAGCATCTTCATTTAACACATCATCGGTTTCTTTTGGTTCCGGTTTATTTCTTTTTGCATAATGCTTTTTGACAAGATCAAACCTTGGCCCTTCAATTTTTTTTGCGATACCGCAAAATTGTATCCCCAAGTTATGGTCTTTTGGACCATTTACCGTGATAGTCCCTGCAATATTTGGGTTTTTTATAACCGCATTTGAATGCCTTGTTTTTGGGTGTGACATCCAATACACATTTAGCCGATCATCGTGAACGTAAATAACGTCACAAACCCAAACCCCTCCATCGTCTTGCGTCCCCAAACTCATCAAGTACCCTTTTTCCAAAACTTCTAATATAAGTTTCCCTATGTTATTATTCATATTTTTTTACCAATGATTTGCATCCAATTACTTTTTCTTGCAGTCCTGCTCGGCGGCATCACATTTTCATACACCATTTGCAACCCCACATTTTTAAAATACGTTTTAAAATCTTGTAATGAAAAATAACTAAAGAATCGCTTGTATTCATATCCGTAATCGTTGTCTATTTTGATTTGTTCATCAACACCCCCCTCAATTTTTTCTTTCACGGCAATATACACATATCCCCCAGTATATAACTTTTGGACCGCCGTCTTTAATATATTTTCAACTTCTTTTTTAGGAATGTGTAGCAATACCGCTTGCATAAAAATTCCACCGAAATGTTCTTGCAATGCATTTATATGATTAATATCCATGATTAAAAATCTTCCCTGTGGCACCTTTTTTATAGCAATTTCAATAAGGTTTTCTGAAAAATCTATACCCAATACTTTTAAACCCTTGCTGATAAGGTATTTAGCTTTTGTACCACCACCACAGCCAATATCCAATACAATGTCTCCCTTTTTTAAATAAGAAATAAATGTATCAGTTCCTTCAATCCACCAATCGTCACTTTGATGGTCTTTATGCCAGCTTTTTGCAATTTTATTATAGGTATCTTTTAAATTCATTCATTTCCCTTTTTTAAGAACACATATAGATCTCTTAAAATATCTTTGTTGTCATCGGTAAGCATTGGTTCACTTAAAGCTTCTTTCTCTGAAAAAAATTTACCGTATTCACCTTCCATTATTTTAACTTCCTTTTCAAAATTATCATTAACTTCTAAAAAGTATACATTCGATGACCAATCAATAAAATCATATTTACTCAAAAATTCACATCCTTTTGGAACGAAACACATTTCTTCTTGAATTTCCCGTTCCAAGGCTTGTGCTGGAGTTTCTCTTTCTTCTATTTTACCACCAAAAAATCCGAAGTGATCGGGCAACACCTTCCTATTTTTTTCCCGTTTTTGCAAATATACAAAAACTTGTTTATTTTGAATCCTGCAAGGTATTAACACTGAAACATTTCTTTTCTTTTCCATATTTTTATAATCCCTTCTTTCTATATTCTTTTTTTATGCGATAATAATTACTCGCACTTTTTACGTCGTGTTTTTTATTTTTCACTAAGCTAACCGGATACTTTTTCTCGACATGCAAAAGTTTATCATAAATTACTTTTTTGGTATCCATGCCCAATAATACCGACATTTCAATAGCATAGATTAAAACATCGGCAAGTTCCCCTTTTATTTCTTCTAACTTCTCCTTGTTGGATTTTACTTTTGCAAGCGAAAAGTTTTCCCACTGGAATAATTCCAAAAGTTCAGCTCCTTCGATCATTATTGATTTTGCCAAATCTGAAGGCCGCAGATTATCCCAATCACGATCTTTTAAATACTGATAAATTTTGCTTTCTAATTCTTTCATGTTATTTTTTAGTTAAGGGCTCACCCATTAATAACTTGCGCATTTTCATCCAATCTGCGCCGCCATCTGCGTCCCAAAAAATAGTATGCGTAGCCTTACTACGCCTCCTATTTTTTTGAACGCATCTGGCACGCATCTTGGCGAAACTCCATCAAATTATTAATGGGTGAGCCCTAAATTCTCCTGGTGTTCTTGCGAATTTAACATCCCGCATTTTTTCCATTTTTTACCCGAATCGCACGGGCACAAATCATTTCTGCCAACTTCGCCGATATTGTTTATAATCGGAGGAGCCGGTTGATGGTGGTGAATATGCACCCCCGCCTTTAAAATATTGTTTGCAATCGTTGCATCAATTTCTTCTAATAATTGCATAAATAATTTGCGGCCCTCGTTTTTATATTCCACCAAAGGATCGTGCCCCCCATATGCCCGCAGTTTTACCGAGTCTCGCATATGCTCCATATTTGACAAGTGATCCTGCCAAAGGGTATCTATGACTTTTAAGCTCACAAATTTTATAATCTGCGCCATTTGGTCTTTGCCAACTTCTGCTTCTTTTTTATCAAAATCGGCTCGAGTAAGTCCGTATTTCTCCAATCTTGCAAGGTCTGACCCCGCAAGACTTTGCAAGGTCTGACCCTGCAAGACTTCCAAGCGTTTTTTATATATAATTTCCCGGTGCTTATTCATCACATCGTCATATTCTAAAACATGGTGGCGAGCGTCAAAGTTAAACCCTTCAATTTTTTGCTGGGCTGATTCTAAGGCTCCTGAAATCATGCCTGCCTGAATAGGTTCATCATCGGGCACTTTTAACGCCGTCATGATTGATTTTATCCTGTCTCCTCCAAAAATTCTCATTAAATCGTCTTCCAAAGAAACAAAAAACTGGGAAGCGCCCGGGTCCCCCTGCCTGCCCGCCCGGCCCCGCAGCTGGTCATCAATTCTTCTGGCATCGTGGCGTTCGGTTCCGAGCACATACAAACCTCCCAAATCGCGCACCTTTTTGGCATCCTCAAAACTGGGCGGATTTCCCCCTAAAATAATATCAACTCCGCGGCCGGCCATATTAGTGGCAATGGTAACTGACCCATGCTTTCCGGCCTGGGCGATGATTTCCCCTTCCCGTTGGTGGTTTTTAGCATTTAAAATTTGGTGAGGAATGCCTTCTATTTGCAAGATTTTTCCCAAGTATTCATTTCTTTCCACGGACCTGGTACCTACCAGCACCGGCTGGCCTTTTTGGTGCAATTCCTTAATTTCTTTTACCACGGCTTTAAATTTTCCCTCTTCTGTTTTAAAAATTTTATCTGAAAAATCTGTCCTTACCATGGGCTTATTGGTTGGAATCACTGCCACGTCCAAACCATATACTTTATCAAACTCTTCAGCTGAAGTTAATGCGGTTCCGGTCATGCCGGATATTTTTTTATAAAGCCTAAAATAATTTTGAAACGTAATCGTTGCCAAGGTGACAGACTCGGGCTGTATTGCAACCCCTTCTTTTGCTTCCACGGCTTGATGCAAACCGGCTGACCACCGGCGGCCCGGCAACATTCTGCCGGTAAATTCGTCAATAATCATAATCTCGCCTCCGCCAGATGAGACAGAGGCGACCACATAATCCCGGTCTTTTAAAAATAATGTTTTGGCTTTTAGTGCAGATTCTAACTGATGAGTAACCACCACATCATTATCCTGCCAAGGATCAAAGCCCAAATGCAAAACCACCTTATTTTGCCCTTCTTCGGTAAAATTAACTGCTTTTAATTTTTCATCTAATATATAATCTGCGTCTTTTTGCAAAGGAGATATGATACTTGCAAATTGATAATATTTTTGGCTCGCATCTTCAGCCTGGCCAGAAATAATCAACGGCACGCGGGCTTCGTCAATTAAAATTGAGTCTGCTTCGTCAATAATAATATAGTGATTGCCCCTCTGCACTTTTTGGACCAAGTCCACCACCATGTTATCACGCAAATAATCAAACCCGAATTCGTTATTAGTGCCATAGGTAATGTCGGCATCATAAGCTTGTTTTTTCGATACCGGTTTTAAAAAATCTTCAACAACTTTAAAACCGCCCACCAAATCCCTTTCTTTATCTACCGGGTCATCTTTTGTACTTTGGATGGTTTGATTTGAGATTTGTTTAGGATTTTTATGATCAGGATCGTATACATACCCCGATTCATGCGTGACGCATCCGGTACCCAGTCCCAAGGCGCCAAAAATCTGGCCCATCCAAACCATATCCCTTTTAGCCAAATAGTCGTTTACTGTTACTATATGCACCCCCTTGCCCTCCAGAGCATTAAGATAAGCAGGCAATGTGGCTGATAACGTTTTGCCTTCACCTGTGCGCATTTGGGCAATACCTCCTTGATGCAAGAAAATTCCACCAATTAGCTGGGCATCAAAATGGCGCTGGTTTAACGTGCGCCTTGCGGCTTCGCGAACCAGGGCAAAAGCTTCGGGCAATATATCGTCCAACGTTGTTCCTTGTTGCAGTCTTGCTTTTAATTCTTTTGTCTTGTCTTTTAACTCTTCGCCCGAGAGCGCCTGTAAAGCTGGTTCAAAAGAATTAATTTTTTCAACAATCGGCAGGATATTTTTTATCTTTTTTTCATTGGCATCGCCAAAGATTTTAGTAAAAATACTCATATTTTTCTGTTCTTGTTCTAATATTCTATCGCTTTGCTCGTTCAAAACGTTCACATTGAACAATTAGAACGACTTGAACCATTTGAACATTCTTAATCAACTCTACCTAAAAAACACCTTTTTGTAAAACCAAAAACCAGCAAATGCTGGTTTTTGGTTTAAAATATTTCTTTTCTGGACTTTTTAGCTTTCCGCCTTGGCAATTCTATTTTTTTTAATTTATATTTGCGTATTTCCCGTTTTAACTCATCGCGAACTTGAGTGACCGCTTTTCCTAAATCTTCCCCATGCGCCTTTGCCACCAGGCTTCTGCCTGGCAAATGAATTGTGGCTTCCACGGTAAAAATATCCCCTTTTTTATGGCGGCTGGTTTCTTTTTTAATATCCAAAAAAACTTCGGATAGTGTTTTTCCTTTTAGCAGAGGCACCGTATCGTCGTGTAAAATAGTAATGAATTTTTTTAACCCATCCACTCTTTTATTAACATATGCTCTTAGCGATTCGGTAAGCTCTATGTTTTTTGTTTTTATAATAATGTTCATATAATCAGCGAATGTACGAATCAATTTCGAATTTGCGAATACTATGTACTCGTTAACTCGTCTTTATTCGTAAATTCGCAATAAATTCGCTTATTCGTTGATTACTTTAAAAATTGCACCTCTTGTTCTAAAACGATGCCGTACTTTTTTTTAATTTGCTTTTTTACCAAAGCAATAAGTTTTAAAACATCTGTTGCTTTGGCGCCGCCCAAATTTATGATGTAGTTTGAATGTTTTTTAGAAACCTCTGCCCGGCCGATTTTTTTACCGGTTAAACCGGCTCCGATAATAAACCATGCCGCCGGCACAATTTCAAAGGGATCTTTTTTTACTTTATCCAAAAAAACAGTTTGAAACCGGGCGGGGATTTTTTTAAAGTCGACATTTTTAAAAACACTGCCCGCACTCGGATATTCTAAGGGATGTTTTTGCTTGCGGTATGCTATGTGCGAAGCCGCCAGGCGACCTAATTCTTTTTTATCTCCCTTTTTTAATTGTAATTTTGCCGATAACACAATCCATTTTTTTTCCTTAAAAACTGAATTCCGGTAGGAAAACTGGCAGCGCTTATTATTAAGCTTTTTTACTTGTAAATGTTCATCCAACGCTTCCACCTCTAAAATTGAATCCTGGGTCTCGCCCCCAAAGGCTCCCGCATTTCCCCGTATGGCTCCGCCAAACGTCCCGGGTAACCCGCCTGCCCACTCCAGTCCCTGCAGTGATTTTTCCACGGAAAAAGACACTAGCGATTTCATTAAAACTCCGGCACCGGCTTCAATGCAAGAGTTATTTTTTTGTGCGATGGGATGATGATTTTCAATTTTTACAACCAAGCCTTTCACGCCCTTGTCAGACACCAAAAGATTAGTCCCGCCCCCCAAAACAAAAACCGGTATCTGTATTTTTTTGGCCAAGGCGATTGCTTTGATAATGGTATTTTTATTATGGGTCACTAAAAAATATTCTGCGGGGCCGCCAATCTTAAAGCTAGTGTAATTCTTTAGTAAAATATTTTTTTGGAGTCCGGGCAATGCCTTTTGCAATAAGGTAAATGTAGCGTCCATTATGTTTGCAAGAGCTGGTTAATTTTTTGACGGGTAAACACTCCGACATATCCGGTGCCGGACAACAAACCGACGGGGCTTAAAATTTCTTCTTTATATTTTTCCTGAAAGCGTACCACTGCGGCTTTTGTCAGTATTCCGAAATTCCCGGTGACCAGGGCTTCGGGGTAAATACCACTTCCTTGCGATGCCAAAAATTGCTGCAGGCATTTTATCCCAACAACATCACCATAGCCTGCATAAAGATTATTGGGAAATGATGTACAACCGGTAACCGGGGGCACGTTAGTATTATTTTGAATCGCAGCGATTTTCTTCTTTAAATCAGCAATTTGATTTAAAAGATTTTGTATGGTAACTGGATCGCCGCCGGGAATGTCCCCGGCAATAGAAACGGTAAATGTATACGGGTAGGTCAATTCAAGTCCGTCAAATCCGGCGGTTTTTGTCTGCAGTGAAGGATTGATAATCAAATATTTATAATTGGTTCCAAAATCTTTAATGGTAATTTCTCCTTTTTGCTGGCTGTCAAGTTGTAAAAATGCAATCGTATAGTTATTCTTTTTGTCATATAAAATGTAAGGAACTTTAAAGTCCAGGCCGGCTAAACTTGCAAACTCCAAGGTTAAATCACCATTACCCCCGATAACTTTCTGCCAATTGCCCGCCCAATTTTTAGTAACGTTAGTGACCGATAAAGAACTGTTTCCCGTTAAAGGTAAAAAATTGAGGGTTGGATTTATCTTGATATTATTCAGGTTTTCGTTGAAATAACAATATTTTGAATTTAAAAAACAATCATTTATTACTACCGATACGGTCCAATCAGTAAAAATTTGCCCAAAATCCTCTTGATATCCGTTTTTTAAAAGAATTTCATTGATGCTTTCAATGCCAACTGATTTTAGTTTCAAAGAATCAGCCAAAATATTTATCCCATAATGGTCAACCAAATAATGCATAAATAAACTTTCCGACGCATAATCGTATTTGGTATTTTGCCATTCGGTTAAAGAATCACTAGGACGCTCTAAAAAGTCACGAACCCTTCTTTGTAAATTACTGCCTTCGTAATTGTTATCATATCCCAAAATAGTTGAAGCATAATCCGCTCTTGCCTCGTTTAACCATATTTCTTCTTGCACATTTTGGAGCCTGTCTTTCTGATTGAACGTGATGAGGTGTACAAACTCATGAGCTAAAAATCCCTTTAACTGGGGGTCTTCAATTTTAGCAATAGGCAAATAGAGCATTTCTCTTTCATTGGAATCAGGCGCCTGTAATTTTATATATCCATCGGTTGAACGAAAATATCCACCAAGGTTTTCTTTTATTGATTGGAATAAAATAGTGATTCTAGTATCGCCATCAACGCCCGGATTCCATTCAGAACCAAACACTGAAGTGAGGGTTGGATAAATATTGTTTTTAAATTCCGAAGATACATTATCCAGGTCATTTAAAATTTCATTTTTTTTAGCGAGAGGTTGCACCTCCCACCAAGCAGTTTCAACATAAAAATAAAGGGAGGGGGTGGTTTTAACTAACGTTGCCTGTATTTTTGATCTTGCGATTGCATCATAATTTTGATCTACGTTAAAATTAAGATAATCGCCGGAGTTGGCCGCTTTAGCGCCTGCCATAAAATACATCATTAAAAAGAAGGCTACTGCAAAAACACCCAGGACTTGCGCCAGGTTCTTTTTTTGACGGTAGAGAATATTTTCTACGTTTATTGCAAAGTTCATATCAATAGAGTCAGGGTTCGGCGATAATATTTTTTAAAGCCTCAATAATAGCAGGCGTACTATCCTTATATATCATATTTTCCAAATCGTCCATTTTTTTAGTTATGGAAGAAAAATCAACTTCGGGCATTTTTGCCATAAAAATTTTTTGATTGCGAGTGCTTGTAATTCCCTCTTGCGCAGTTAACATTTCTTCAAATAATTTTTCCCCGGGCCGTATTCCGGTAAATACAATAGCAATATCCTTATTGGGTTCAAATCCGGACAACCGTATCATTTCCTTTGCCAAATCCAGGATTTTTATGGGCTTGCCCATATCCAGCACAAAAACTTCCCCGCCCTGGCCCATGGCCCCCGCTTGCATTACCAATAAACAAGCTTCCGAAGTTAACATAAAATACCGCTTCATTTCGGGGTGAGTAACCTCTACAGGCCCCCCTCTTTTTATTTGTTCTTTAAAAATGGGTATCACACTCCCCCTGCTATTTAATACGTTACCAAAACGCACCGAAATGAATTTGGTACTGTTTTTTTGCCCCCCATCCGCAAAGGAGGCTTGGTCTTGTGACCGAGAATTATACGCCCGACAAAGCATTTCCCCCATCCTTTTAGTGCTTCCCATAACCGACGTAGGGTTTACCGCTTTATCGGTGGAAATGAAAATAAATTTTTTAACATTATTTTGCAAACAGGCGTCAAGTAGTATATTGGTGCCTAAAATATTATTTTTTATGGCCTCATCGGGTTGCGCCTCCATTAAAGGAACGTGCTTGTAAGCGGCGGCATGAAACACTATTTGAGGTTTGTAAGCTGTAAAGAGCGATTGTATTTTTTCTTTATCCTGGATGTCTGCCACCAAAGGCTTAATAACCAAATCGTCAAATTTATTTTTTAACGTTTCCAAGATATTAAATATTCCCGTTTCATCCTGGTCCAGCAACACCATGAGCGAAGGCTTGAATTTTGCCACCTGCAAGCAAAGTTCACTGCCAATGGATCCGGCCGCTCCGGTAATCAATACCGTGTTATTTTTTATGAAATCTTCTATTTGCTTTTTATCCAAACTGACCGGGTCCCTGCCCAGTAAATCTTCCACACCGACGTCTTTTAAATTTTTCAAAGAAATTTCCCCTTTTATAATTTCTATCAATGGCGGCGCTATTTTTATTTTACGCAAACCGGCGCTTTTGCCCAACTCTACCGCCATTCTAATAGTGCTATTGTTGGCTGAGGGAAGCGCAATGATTAATTGCTTGATGTTATGACTTTGCACCAGGTTTGGAATATCTGAAATTTTCCCCAGCACGTTAAGGCCATGGATTTTAACACCCCTTTTAATCGGGTTATCATCGACAAACCCAACCAGGGAATACGGACTGGCATGCAAAGACAATATATTCCGTAAAATTTGTTCGCCCGCATCGCCCGCGCCCACAATTAACGTCCTTTCCTTTTCATTGATCCTTCTTAGCCTTGTCATATTCAAATAAAGCCTTTTGGAAATACGCAAGGCTCCGCAAAACGTAAAAACCAGGATAAAACTTATAATAATCGTAGACCTTGGAAAATTAATAAAATGCGGGAAATAATGCGAAACAAAAATAGCAATAGTTAAAAACACAAAAGCAACGGCAGTTGCTCGAAAAAGCGAAATTATTTCATTGGTAGAAACATATGACCAGGAAAAAGAATACAGCTTTTCAAAATAAAAAACCGGAATTAAAAAAATAACCGCTAAAATAATCATTCTAATAATGAAAGGATAATATTGCTCGGGGATACTGCCGTCAAATCTTAACAAAAAAGCCAGCCACACCGAAAGGGCTATAAAAAAAATATCAGCAGCAACAAAAAACATGACCCTGGTTATGGTTGTTTTTTTAAATAGGTTAAACATTCTTTTAAACTGTTAACCACGCGATCAACTTCATCTTCTTTTAAATCATTAAAAAATGGCAATGCCAGCGTCCTTTGACTGACATGTTCGGCCACCGGATAATCGCCTTTTTTATATCCAAATAACTCTTTATAAAACGGCTGCAAATGGATGACTTGGAAGTAATTACTGCATTGAATGCCACGTTTTTCCATTTCTTTAATAATGGTATTACGTTTTTTGCCGGCCAATTTCTCTGATAATTTTACCACATACACAAACCAGCTCATGGAGCTTTCCGGGCCAGTATAAGGAATTTGAACGTCTTTAATATCTTTTAATTTTTCTTGATATAATTTTGCCACCATAGCCCTTTTGCCAAGCAACTCATTGATTCTTTTCATTTGCACTACTCCCAAAGCGGCGCTCATTTCATCAAGCCGGTAGTTATAGCCGAGCCTCACGTGTTCCAGCCAAGCGCCGTCTTTTATTTTTCTTCCCTGGTTTGACATGCTTTTGCAAAGTTCTGCGATTTTTTTATTATTAGTTAAAATCATACCGCCCTCGCCGGTAGTCATTTGCTTGTTGGGATAAAATGCAAACACCGCCGCATCACCAAAACTACCGCATTTTTTATTTTTATATAAAGATCCCAGCGCCTCGGCCGAATCCTCAATTAAAAAAAGATGGTGTTTTTTTGCGAGGCGTTTTAACGCATCCCAATCGGCCGGCTGTGAAAAAACATCCACCGCCAAAATAGCTTTGGTTTTTTTGGTAATCTTTTTTTCAATTTTTGTAACATCAATATTTAGAGTCTTCTGGTCAATGTCCACAAAAACCGGCTTGGCGCCTTCATATAAAATACAATTAGCCGAAGCGATAAAAGAAAACGGCGTAGTGATTACCTCATCTCCTTTTTTAATACCCAATGATTTTACAATCAAATGCAAGCCGCTGGTACCGCTATTTACGGCTATGGCGTATTTTACACCAACAAAATCAGCCATGAGTTTTTCAAATTCTTGCAATTTCGGGCCCAACGCCAATTTAGGGCTATTTAATACTTCTAAAACAGCCGTTTTTTCCAAGTCCGTAATATCTTGTTTTGAAAGTGGAATATTATACATAAATATATTGTTATCTAAATACTATCAGATTCCCAACTTAAATCAATAAAAAAGCTGCACCTTTGAGCAAAGATGCAGCTGTGAAACGAATTTCACTTGGGCATTAAAACAATTGCAGTCGCCTCGGGCCAGCCTTTGGCCTGAATGTGAGGCTGATTGTCCCTTCCATCCCGTAATTTGACAAGAGCATCGAGGCCGCCACGATTGAAGGCGTCAGCCACTTCCTGATGATTTTCCGGACGAAAATCTCGCCAGAGCAAGCCGTCAGTTAGCAGTAAAATCCATTTCACTTTTGACGGATTAATGCATTTTACCGTCCAGCAAGATTGCACTGCAGGATTGCCATTGACCATGCCGTGGCCGCCATTGCGCCCGGGGATATGATAACCGTCGCAGTCTTCAGTGTGCCGGTTGGCACGATAAAACTGCTTGGCATCGAAAAACGGCCGATACAGCCCCCAAGGCTGTGCGCCAACCATGGCAGCATAGTGCTTGCAGGCTTCAAAAAATTCATTTCCCGCTTCTTCAAGAACATGGGCCGCCGTATTGAAGTTGGTGAGAAAATGGGATCCTTCCTGGTCTTTCCACAAAACACCGGCATCCCCAACCACAACGAATGTGGCTTCGTGCTCACTTATTTGACAAGCAGCCACACAAGCGCCGGCGACAGCTTGTCTAGCGGGATCTCTCCCCATCGATGCATGCTGGTGAAAAACTGCCGTATTTGCTTCGAGCAGAAGTTCGAGGAGATCACAGGGAGTTTTAGCACCAGAAACTGCATTACAGATGATAGTGCTGACCACGGTACCTCCGCTTCGTCCCAATCCGTAATCGCACGGTTTGCCGACATAGGGCTCTGAGACCCCATCAGTCACCACCACGATGCCTGCCTTCTCATCGATGAAGTGCCCATCTTCACGACAAGCCGACTCATTTGAGGGCGGCCGATAGAATGGCACTGCGGAAAATTTCATAAGAAAACCTCGCTTTAGAATGTGCTGCGCTTGGATGTGCCCCAAGCTGGCAACTCAACAGGTTGTTGAGATTAAAATAAATACTATCACATAATTTAAAATAGTCAATAAAATTAAAAATTCAGGAAATTCTCCAGGCAAGATATTCTTTCCAGTCTTCCAAAGAAGCCACATCTCCTTTTTGCTGGTATTCTTGGATTTTTTTCATTTCTAATGCAAAATCTTCGGTGCCATTCACAGAAAAAGAATCTCCGTTAGGATTTATTAACGGCATGGGAGTCATGGGAATTTGTATTCCCGATTTTTTTAAAGCTTTAAGAAGCGTTAAAACACAGCGGGGCAAGTGATATGCCGCCGTAGTTACGACAATATGTTTTATGTGCGGATTTTGTTTTAGCAAAGAAACGCACCAATTCATTTGGTCGGGAGTAAATCTTGCAAATCCCCCACAAACTATATCCGTAGAATCTTTTCCTGTCACCGCAATGATATCTTCTTTAGAATATGTCGGATCTCCACGAGTGCCTGCCACCCAAAGATATTTTCCCGCATTGGGCCAAAGCTTTACACCTTCCGTAATTCTATATTCTTGATGCACTCCAGGCAATAAAAAAATGGCCGTTTCCTCCGGCTTTCCTTTTTTCCAATGTGGACCATCTATGAGAATTTGCAAAAATATCCGGAAAATTTCTAATTCGCTTATTGAAGACATGTATTATTTGTAAATTAATATTCCTATTAAAACCATCACTATTTGCAAACCATAACAAATGACAAGGGTTTTTTTAGTGGAAAATCCTTTATATTTATAGTGTATTTATTTGCTTAACTACTTTTGCCGGAATTCCGAATGCCACCACATTATCGGGAATATCTTTATTTACAAAACTAAATGCTCCAATAATGGAATTTTTACCAACCGTTACTCCTGGCATCACTACTGAATGAGTACCTATTCTACAATTTTCTTTTAAAATAACTTTATCTTCTTTATTATCTATCGTAGAAACAGAGTATATTGAGCAATGAGAACCTATCTGTACGTTATCTTCAATCATTACTCCATATTTAGCATTAATATATGTAAAAGCACCAATATCTGTTTTATAGCCCAATGTTAAGTTTTTAACATTTTGGACTACCCAATTATATTTAGTCGGCTTTCCCTCTTTTATTATTGGCTTTTTCCAGTTTTGAAATCTTTTTTCCATAATTATATAAAAGGGTCGTTTATCCCATTATTGCCATAAACTCCCTCTTGTTTAATGAATATTAAATAAAAAGTTTTAAAGATAATTTTAATATCCAACCACAAAGACCAATGTTCAACATACCATACATCATACGCTATTCTTTCTTTCCAAGAAAGTGAATTTCTGCCATGGATTAAAGCCCAACCGGCAAGTCCAGGTTTTACTAATAATCTTTTTTTTTCAAACTCGTTGTATTTTTCAACCTGATATCGCAAGGTGGGCCTTGGTCCTACTAAACTCATTTCTCCTTTCAACACATTTATCAGTTGTGGAAATTCGTCAATGCCCCATTTTCTTAAAAACTTTCCCGTCTTTGTAATCCTTTCATCGTTATTCGAAACAGTATACCCCAATCCTTTACTTACTGCGCCTTCTACCATCGTCCTAAATTTAAAGGGGTAAAAAGGATTACCATCTTTTCCTATCCTTTCTTGTTTAAAAAAAACGGACCCAACGGAATCTATTTTAATTAACATAGCGACAATAAAAAATATGGGCGCTAATATTACCAAACCAATAACAGCCCCAAAAACATCAAATACCCTTTTTAGAATCAATTGAAATTTCATGTTATTAATTCTTTTATCCCCTCCTCCATCTTGTGTAAAAGGATATTTTTATCAAAATCTTGTTCGGCTTTTTTTCTGCCGGCTTCGCCCATTTTTTTTGCAATTTCTGGATTTAATAAAAGATATATAATGGCTTCTCCCAATTTTTGAGAGTTTTTTGGCGGTATTAAAATGCCCGTGATATTTGGCTCAATGGCGTTGCGGCATCCCCGCACATCCGTAGTAATAACTGGCCGAGCTGTTGCCGAAGCCTCCATAACACTGTGCGGAAACCCCTCCCTATACGATGGCAACACAAATATATCCATAACAGAATATAATTCATCAACATCGGTTCTTTCCCCTAAAAATATAATATTTTTTTGCTTGATACTATTAATGTTAATACTATCTTTTTTTTGCGCATCAGCCGGGCCCACCACTAAAAGTAAGGCATCGGGAAGTTGTATCAAAACATTTTTGAAGGCCTCAAATAGTTCCACATACCCCTTTTCTTTTACCAATCTTGCCACAATGCCAATAACGGGAACCTCAAAATTAATTCCCAATGTTTTCTTTTTTCCGTTGATAAATTCTTCTGAAAATCTGGTGGGGTTAAACTTTGCAATATCAATGCCGTCTCCGATATATCTTGCTTGGCCTGGCTTGATAATGTTTTCTCTTCTTGCCGTTTCAAAATCTTCTTTATTTCTAAAAAATATAAAATCTGAACAACTGGCCGCAATTTTTTCAATAAAAATGAAAATACTTTTCTTTACCTGTGGCGTATTCTCGTGAAAATAATAACCAAAAATAGTATTTATAATAATCGGCACACCTGCCATTTTAGCTGCTAATTGGCCTAAAAGCCCTGGCTTTGGGGTAAAGGTAAGCACCACATCAAACTTTTCTTTTTTAAAATAAAAAAATAATTTGACGAGCGAAACTAAATCTGAAATCGGACTGAATATGTCTCTTCTAATAGTAATTTCTTTAACTTCCACCCCCTCTTGCTTAATACTTTCAAGCCATTTTCCCGGAGAGCAGACCACAAAAACTTCATATCCCTTGTTTTTAAAAAATCGCAACTCCAAAAGCAATATAAACTTTAAGGTCATATCAACCGCCACCACAAAACAAATACTAATTTTCCTCATTTTTTTTATACCACTCAATTGTTTTTAATAACCCCTCTTTAATATCCGTCTTAGGCTGCCATCCAAATGCTTTTTTCATTTTTTTAATATCCAGTGCGCTCCTTTGGGTTTCTTGAATATTGGAATTTTTATATATCGGCTTAATTTTTGCGCCAAGTAATTCCCTTGTTAATTCAAACAATGTGTTTAAACTGATTTCTTTACTGCTTCCCACATTATAAATTTCGTTATCACCCCTTTTTGCCAGTACAATCAGCGCCTCGACCACATCATCAATATAGATAAAATCCCTAGTTTGATTTCCCGTACCATAAAGAATGGGGTTTTCTTTTTTTAATATTTTTAAGATAATGGCCGGAATAAAGCCACTTTCCCACTGGCCGGATCCGTACGCATTAGAAAGACGCGCAACGACAAAGTGCAAGTTATTATTTTGACAATGTAGTTGCAAATATTTTTCGATAGCCAGATTTGCCAAGCCATACAAAGAAGTTGGATGCGCCAAATAAGTTTCTTTGGTTGGAACACTAACGGCATCTTGGTAAATTGCCCCCCCACTGGAAACAAAAATTACTTTTTTGATATTATTTTTTTGGCAAATATCTAAAATAACTTTAGTTCTTGATAAAAAATCGATATCGTTTACAAAAAGTGGGTCGGTTATTTGCCTTCTTAAATTTATTGCACCAGCTAAATGAAAAACAAAATCGGGTTTTTCTTTTCTAAAAACACCGCCAATTTTTTTGGCGTCATCAACATCTATCTTATATGCCTTGATTCCAGGGAATGCAAAAACTGAGGCATCTACAACAACTACTTTATTTTTCTGCTTTAAAAGCGCTTCTGACAAATGGGATCCGATGAACCCAGCTCCTCCAATGATAAGGTACTTTTTCATAATAATTTTCTATACCACTATTAAAACTTATAAACATTACACAAATAAAACAAATAAAAACTGGGATACGAATTCTGGCAATAATTCCGTAGTTATTGATAAAAAGTGAAAGAGCACCCAATGCCAAAATACCAAATACTAATAAAGGAAAGCTGAACTTATAAAATGCCAAAAACTCTAACATCCCTTTTTTCTTAATAAATCTAATGGAACCATATACGGAAATAATTATCAATACATACCACGGAATGGTTTCTGCTAAACCCACCATTTGCCTTTGACTATTAAATTGCCATGGAAATGGTCCCAACAAAGCATGGAAAAAAGATTGAAAAGAATTTCCTAAAAATGCGATGACCCCCTCATTAAATCCGGTTTTCACTACAAATGTTGAATTATCTTCTTTTGGTTCTTCCTGTAGAATATTTGGTTGGATAGTAATTAGTTTTGTGTTGTCTGGCTGAGCAACAACTAGTTGGGGGTCAAGCAGTTTTTCTTGTGGATCATTTGGTTGGATGGTAATTAGTTTTGTGTTGTCTAATTGAGCAACAACTGGTTGAGGGTCAACCGATTTTGGATTTGATGATGGGTTGTTGCTATATAAAACCTCCCTGTAATAGGTGATTTTTTCGGGGTTAAGCAATTTATGAAAACTATCAAATCCATAATAACCATTACCCGTATAGCCATTACCTAAAATTTGAGGAGAAAATCCTAAAAGAAAAATAATTGCCGCCCAATATATCATTTTTTTCTTGAGGTCAAATTCAGATAATAGCGGCCACGAAAAAATAAAACTGAACATAAGAGCATACCCAATATAAAAACGAAGGTTAATCAAGCAAGTTAACAAGATAAAAAATAGTGCAAATTTTACCCACGAAAAACGTTTTACCATTTTCAAAATAAGAAATACTCCTAAAAGTACCAGCGGTATGACTACGGTATCCTTTAACAAAACACTGCCAAAATATAAATAACTGGGGTAAAAGCTTATTACAAGACTCGCCAAAAAAGCTACTTTTTTTGTTCCCCCTATTTCTATAATCACCACGTATACCAATAAAATAGAAATTACAGCAAGCCAAACGGTAAAAAACTGGCCGACAATCATGCTGGGCAATACAAATATATATAAAATACCAATTAAAATAGGGAAAAAATGATCCGTATATAAGCCAGCTAACGAAAAATTTCCCTGGCTAAACCTATTAGCTATCTCTATAGCTGTTTGATTATAACCTTCAAAATCTGCGCCTCCCCCAAATGGCCTAAAATGGCCGTAATAAATAAATAGCATAGCTCCAAGATGAATTAATAGGGCTATAAAAAAAACCGTGTACAACTTTTTATCTTTTATACCGGTCTTGCGTATTATAAAAATCGTTGCAATAACTAAAAACAAAAGAAATAAAAGTCCGACAGCCAGAGCTTTGTCAAAAAAACTTATCACGCAAAACAAAACCGCTAAAACCATGATAGAGTAAAATGTTGGTCTATTTGCCTCTTTTTTTATTATGCTTAATAAAAATTTTAAAATATCAGCCATATATTAATTTTTGAAAAGTGTCTTCATATTCTTCTAAGCTCTTTTTAACAGAAAAGAACTCTGCTCTTTTCCTTCCTTCAAATGAAAACTTTTCTGCTAAATGGGGGTCATTTAAAATTCTTAAAATTGCATTTGCTAATGAAATTTGATCTTGTGGCGGAACCAGTAAACCGTTAATGCCATCTTGAATAATTTCACTGGGGCCAGACTTGCAATCGGTTGCCACCACAGGAGTTCCGCATGCCATTGCCTCAACTATCACATTGCCAAAGCCTTCCTGCAAAGAAGATAGAACAAAAACCGACGCTTTTTTCATATATTTATAGGGATTATCTTGAAATCCTAAAAACAAAATATTCTTGGATAGATTGAGCTTGTCGGCTAATTTTTTTAATTTATGTTCTTCTGTGCCACTGCCCACAATAACAAGGCGAGCCGGTTGTTTTTCAACAATAAGGCTTAAGGCCTTAAAAAGAGTTGGTTGATCCTTGGTTTTTGACAAGCGCCCCACCATAAGAATAATTGGAATATAAGGGTTACGGAACCATTCGTGGTCAACCTTTTTTTCCGCCATTTTCAGAATCTTGTCGTCGGTTACCGGATTATAAATTACCTTAATTTTATCCCAGTGTCCAGTCATGGTAAAAATTTCATCAGCTATTCCCTTTGAAACGCACACTATTGCATCTGCGGTAGGGTAAAAAATCTTTATAAAATAAGGAAATAAAAAACGTGCGATAAATCTGTGGCTTACTGTTTTTGCATTTTTCGAAAGAAGAAAGAAACTGAGATGCTCTGTTATGATAATTTTACTTTTACCGCCAGAAAACTTTTTAGCAAGCAGTACGACCGCATTAAAACGCGGGAATGCAGAAACAAAAATATCTGTTTTTTCTTCTTTAAAATATGCCATCAAACTAAAAAATATTTTAAAAAGCGAGTGAGCGTTAAAACTAAAAATAGGGACCTCTTTGGGCACATCTTTTATAAAATCCCCTTTTTTTTCTGCCAAAAGAAGTGAAACCACATAGTTTTTCTTATCTAAATCCGAAAGAAGATTAACTGTATTTCTTTCAGTACCACCGCATTCAAGCGAGGGAAGAAAAAAGGTGATTCTCACTTTATTATTACTATCCATAACTATTTCTTGCTCTAAATCTTGTAATTAAGGCAAAATTATTGTATTATCCATAATATAATTTATAGTAAAATAAATCAATAAAATGGATTTAAGTCCTTCAAAAATCAAGACGATCATCCTTTGCGGAGGCACAGGGACCCGCCTAAGGGAAGAAACCGAATTTAAGCCAAAACCGATGGTGGAAATTGGGGGTAAACCGATTTTATGGCACATTATGAAAATATATAGCCACTATAATTACTGTGATTTTGTTTTGGCCCTTGGCTATAAGGGGAATGTGATTAAAGACCACTTTCTTAGACAAAAACATTACACCAGCGATATCGCCATTACTACAAAAGATGGAAAAGTGGCAACATTTGAAAATGACACACCAGATAATCCAGCTGACGATTTTAATATTATTTTTTCTGATACTGGTCTAGATACTCCTCACGGAGAAAGAGTTTTAAAACTTAAAAAATACATTACTGAAGATTTATTTATGGTAACCTATGGAGATGGTGTAGCAGATATTAATATTAGCAAGTTAGTGGAATTCCACAAAAGTCATGGAAAAATAGCAACCATTACAGGCGTTCATCCAATATCAAGATGGGGATTGTTAAATATTGACGAAAATAATCTCGTCACCGAATTCGCCCAAAAACCAATGCTTTTTGATTATGTCAACGGAGGATTTATGGTTTTTAATAAAGAATTTTTAAATTATTTACAGCCAGGAGACATAATAGAAGACTCTTTGTCGAGATTAATACCAAAAAAACAATTAGCTCTCTATAAACACGAAGGTTTTTGGTACGGGATGGATACTTATAGGGATTTTTTATTTTTAAATGAGCTTTGGGAAAAAGACCCAAAATGGAAAATATGGCAAGACTAAAAAGCGACACCAATCTACAGATGACACACGAATTTACTA
>MHPA01000028.1:56757-65285 GCA_001820255.1 Candidatus Staskawiczbacteria bacterium RIFCSPLOWO2_01_FULL_38_12b
TTAGTTTCGAATTTAATTGCGTTAAAAAATAAGATAGTGGTTATTGATAATTTATCTTCCGGGAAAAAAGAAAGCATACACCCAGAGGCGGTATTTTACAAAACCGATGTCAGGGATTATAAAAAAGTTTCTGCCATTTTTAAAAAAGAAAATCCTCAAATTGTTTTTCATTTAGCCGCCCAACCCTTGGTGCAACAAGCTAATAACAACCCCTTGCCGGCCATAGAAACTAATGTTATGGGTACCGTAAATGTCTTAGAAATTTGCCGGCAGAAAAAAAATATAGAATCAATCGTTATGATTTCTTCCGACAAAGCTTATGGTAAATCAGAAAACCTGCCCTACAAAGAAACACATCCGTTGCAAGGCAATCACCCGTATGACGCTTCAAAATCAGCAGCTGATTTGCTGGCCTCAACTTATGCCAACACTTATGGTATACCCATTGTTATTGCCCGTTTTTCCAATGTATACGGCCCGGGAGATTGGAATTTTTCAAGACTAATTCCCGGTGTCATACAATCAATCATAAAAAATGAAGAATTTTTAATACGTAGCAATGGAAACATGGTGCGCGAATATACGTACGTAAAAGACATAACCGACGGCTGTATCAAGCTTGCCCAAAACACCAGCCGATTTACAGGGGAAGCATTTAATTTTGGATCAAAAAATATATTCAGCGTTACCGAGGGAGTTTTAAAAATACAAGAAATATTGGACAAGAAAATTAATTACAAAATATTAAATATCGCTAAAAACGAAATCCCGACCCAGTATTTAGATTGGTCAAAAGCCAAAGAAAAACTCGGCTGGCAACCCAAAACCAGCTTTGAACAAGGGATAAAAGAAACATTCAACTGGTATAAAAATTTTCATTTTAAAATATTGAATCTGCCCTAATAAAAAATCGCTAATTATTGATTAAAAATCCGTGATTAAAAAATTACTTTGGATGTACACCACAACTAAAAGGTATTTGTTCAAAGATACCAAGTACTTTTTTTTGTCTATCTACCGATATTTACAAAATAACTATCACAACAACTGTAAATTTTATACCGAAAGGGAGCTAACTGATTTAATTAAAGCAGGTAAATCGATTTTAAGAATAGGAGACGGAGAAATAGGCTTGTTGCATTTTTGCAACGCAGTTTACCAAATATACAGCGACGCCATACGGAATGATTTTTTAAAGATTATTAAAAATTATAATAATAATTCCCCATACGTACTTGGCATTACCGAATTTGTAAACTACACTAATACAGAACTGAAAAACTTTGTAAATATTGAAGGGAAAAAAATAAACCGTTTTCCGGTTTGGCGGCAGCTAAAAATTACCTATGAAATGATATTTAACAAAAATATCAAATACTTTGACGCACTGGCTTTTTATAAACCCGGCGGGTTTGAGCGTCTTATAATGCCCTGCATACAAACCAAAAAAGTTATAATCGTAACTAATAAAGGAAATCAAGAAATAATTGAGGCTTCCCCGCTATCAAGGGGTGATTATTTTTATATAACGTGCGCCGATGAAAATAGCTATGAAGACAGATTAAAAATACAGCAAGATATCATTGATCTGATTCATAAAAGCGGGCTACCAAAAAACGACTTTGTGGTACTTTTTGCCGGAGGATTGGCAAAAACGTTTATCTATGACATGGCAAATATGGGGTACCAAATTCTTGATATCGGCTGGGGAATGAAAAGTTACTACACCGGAAAAAGCATCGAACACCAAATTTAACCTTAAATTGCATTTATAACTCACTTATTATATTATCTATACATTACACTTAAAAAAATGAACTGTAGAAATTGCAAAACACAAATAACAGAATTTTTTTCCTTGGGACAAATGCCCCTGATTAATTCTTTCTTAAAAAAAGAAGATATTGCCAAAGAAAAAAAATATAATTTGAGTGTCGGATTTTGCCCTACATGCTATTTGGTTCAGCTCATTGACATCATGCCACCGGAAGATATTTTTAAAAATTATATTTACTTTTCATCTACATCTCAATATTTTTTAGAGCATTGCAAAGAAGTGGCAGATACATTAATGAAAAAATTACATCTTACCAAAGAAAGTTTGGTGCTGGAAATTGCCAGCAATGATGGTGCCCAATTACAATCTTTTAAAACCTTGGGAATACCGGTGCTGGGCGTTGATCCCGCAAAAAACATTGCCAAAGTTGCTAATGAAAAAGGGATTAAAACAATCACGGAATTTTTCAATTATGATTTTGCCAAAAAATTGAGGAAAGAAAGAAATTTGCAAGCCGATTTGGTTTTTGGGGCCAATGTTTTAGCTCATGTTCCTGAAATTGTGAATTTTACAAAGGGGGTAAAAGAAATTTTAAAACCAAAAGGAACAGCTGTCTTTGAATTCCCATACGTTAAGGGTTTAATGGAAAATAAATTTGATACTATTTATCATGAGCATGTCTTTTACTACTCGCTTATTGCGCTGATAAATTTATTCAAGAATTCGGAGTTGGAAATCTATGACGTGCAAATGACTCCAATGCAGGGAGGTTCTTTAATGATATTTATCTCCAATCCCGGAGTTTTCCCCATAAACGAAAACATTAAAAACCTTACGGCAAAGGAAATTAAAAACGGGTTTGATAAATTAGAAACTTATCAAAAAATCAATGACAATATTTTAAAATTAAAAAAGGGATTAATCAGTGTATTGGAAAAAATTAAAGGTGAAGGTAAAAAAATAGCCGCCTATTCGGCTCCAGCCAAAGGAAATATTTTACTGAATTATTTTGGTATCAATGAAAATTACCTGGATTTTATTGTTGATAAGTCCCCGTTAAAACAGGGCCTGTATACCCCGGGCACCCACATGCTGGTATGCCCATTAGAAAAAATTTATGAAAAAAACCCTGGTTACCTGTTAGTGCTGTGTTGGAATATTGCCAATGAAGTAATGGATATGCAAGAACTGGAAGCCTATCGTAAAAACGGTGGCAAATTCATTGTCCCCATTCCGAACATAACGATTTTACCCCATGAATAAAGCTACCAACCCCAAAAAAATACTAGTCTGTGGCGGCACGGGTTTTATTGGCAGAAAATTAGTTGACCGGCTCCAACAACAAGGCAGGGTTGTTAATCTGTTAGTCCACGACAAAATATCCAAACCTTTTAAAAAAAATAGCGTCGTTATTTTTAAGGGGGACCTTTTAGATAAAAAAACCCTAATAAAAGCGGTAGAAAATTCAAATATTATCCTAAACTTGGTCAGCACGTTTGATGATGATGCTTGTTACCTTTTTAATATAGCAAGTTCTGCCAACCTTTTGGCCGCATGCAAAGATAATAAAAATATAGAGAAAATCATTTTTATTTCTTCAGGGGCGGTGTATGGAAACTATAAAAGTAAACCCTACAAAGAAACAGATTCTCTAAAACCCGTAACAACATATGGGCTTTCAAAATACCTTGCTGAAGAAACGCATAAGTTTTATTCAAAAAAATATAACATTCCGGTTATTATTCTGCGATTGGCAAATACTTACGGTCCAGAGCAAGAAATTGGCGTAATCAGCGAATTTTTAAGTTTTGCCTTCAAAAATCAGCCGATAAAAATGCATAAAAATGGAAAACAGGCACGAGATTTTTTATATGTTGACGATGCGGTCAGCGGAATCATAAAAAGCATAGATTACAGATCAAAAGGGTTTGATGTTTTTAATATCTCTGGCAAAAAAGCTTATTCCTTATTGGAAACTATCGCGTTGATTGAAAAAAACATAGGCAGAAAAATAAAAATAGAGTTTATGCCAGCTAAAAAATACGATATGAAGTATATGTGCGCAAGTTATAGAAAGGCAAAATTTGCTATGGGGTATGAACCGAAAGTTAGTTTAAATCAGGGTATTGCAAGGACGATTGCTTATTTGATAGAAACAACTAATAATTTCTCAGATAATCTCTAATAACATTATTTTTAAATTTTTATAAAATATGAACCAAAAACCTTTGATAAGCATCTGCATACCCACCTACAACCGATCTCATTACCTTAAAGAATGTTTAGATACTATTGTTTTGCAGTTTGACAATGAAACCGTAAAAAATTCAGTCCAAGTGATTATTTCAGATGATGCCAGCTCTGACAATACCAAGGAGTTAGCGGAAAGTTATCAAGCCCGTTTTAATAATATAACGTATTTTAAAAATAAGGAAAATCTTGGAATGGACGGAAATATCGCTAATTCCGTTTTAAAAGCAAATGGGAAATACTGCTGGCATATTGGAGACGACGATATAATCCAAAATGGAGCGCTTGATTTAATAATTAAAATTTTAACTAAAAAAGAAGTTGCCCTGCTTACCGTCAATTTCTATCCGTTTATTGATATTAAAAAAGCTTCAGAGAGAAAAGTTTTTGGCAACGATTACGCTGTAGAGTACATATACTCGGCAGAAGAATTTTGCGACAAGTGTTATTCTCAAGGATTCTTAGGCATTTTTATATTTAATAAAGAACTTTGGCTTAACATAGACAAAAAAAATTATGAAAAATTCTGGTCTTGGCTTGAATTTATCTTTAAAATGATTGGAACGACCCGCCTGCCATTAGCCCACCTAAAAACCCCCGTACTTTTTATTGGACAAGACTATAGGTGGAACGAAAACGGCGGCGCATTATTTTGCACCATACATATTAAAAGGGTTTTTGATAAGTTGCAGGAATTTGGCTACAGTAAAAACTTTGTCAATAACAATATAAATATTTTATCAAAGAGTTTGCCAAGAGCATTGCTTACCGCCAAAAGTTACGATTTAAAATGGTCTTTTGATAATCTGTTTTTTATATACAAAGAATTTTACCGCTATCCAATACAGCTTTTTCTAACCACATTGATTTTTTTTATCCCCAACTATTTTTTAAAAATTGCTAAAAAGATTAAAAAAATCTGATTATGTATATCGGCTTTTACACCAATACCAAACAATTCAATCAAAATAAACTCTTTGCTGATTCTTCTCATCTGCCCATCGGGGACGATTTACTGTACCCATTTTTTTATATATCAGAACAATTAAAAAAAATGGGTCACAGGGTAAGCACTATTGACATGGATGACCTTGAAAAATTTGACGCCGTGGTATTTTTAGATTTTCCCGGCACCGGCAACCCCTATTTTAAAACCCTGGTTTCACGGGGCCATAAAAATTTGTATCTTATCGTTTACGAATCCCCCATTATAAAACCGGACAATTTCCAAAAAGAAAACTATGCCTATTTTAAAAAAGTATTTACCTGGCAGGACGAAATCGTCGATAACAAGCAATTCTTTAAAATTCAATACAGCCACAAAATCCCAGAACAATTGGATTTTACCCTGGCGCAAAACCCTTCGACCAGCTCAGGACAAGCGAAAAAACTCTGCACTATCATATCTTCCAATAAATCCATGGCGCACCCAAAAGAACTTTACACTGAAAGAATAAAAGCAATCCGCTGGTTTGAGCAAAATCACCCGGAAAATTTTGACTTATATGGAAATGGCTGGGATCGATACCATTTTGAAGGAACATTTTTTGGATTTAAAATCGCTAGACTCAATAGGTTGAAATTTTTAACCAAGCTCTTACGGCCTTACTACCCTTCTTGGAAAGGACTCGTTCCGTCAAAAAGGAAAACCTACCAAAAATACCGGTTTTCTATTTGTTATGAGAATTGCAAAGGTTTTAATGGTTACATTACTGAAAAAATATTTGACTGTTTACTGGCAGGATGCGTGCCAATTTATTTGGGAGCCCCAAATATCTCAGACCACATTCCAAAAGATACTTTTATTGATAAAAGGAATTTTGCCACCTACCAAGAGCTTTATGCATATATTAAAAATATGCCCGGCCAAAAATACCAAAGTTATTTAGACGCAATCAATCACTTCTTAAAAAGTGATAAAGCTCGTCCATTTTCAGCCAAGTACTTTGCCGATACTATTATTCAACAAATCATTCAATGAAGACACCCCTGGTAACCATTTTTTTTCTTGCTCATAACTACGAAAAGAACTTGGAAAAGGCGGTAAAGCCTATCTTAGAACAAAGCTATCCAAATATTGAAATTATTATTTCTGATAACCAATCCACCGATAACACCCAAAAAGCAATCAGGCAAATACAAAGCAAGCACCCGAAGGTAATTTCCAGAAAGAATATTCCGGGTATAAACACTGACCAGTTCCATGACGTAGATACTAAGGACACCTCCACAAAAGTCTATGACGCCTGTTTAAACCACTGCAATGGTTGTATTAATTCTGGGTTAGCAAAAGGAGAATTTATCATATTTTGCCACCAGGATGATATTTACCAAAAAAATATCATTAAAAAAGAGGTGGAATTTTTAATGGCGCATCCAAAAGTTGCCGGAGTGTTTACTCTTGCAAATATTATTAATAAAGATGATAAGGTTGTTGGAAAGTGGAATTTGCCAAAAGAATTACGAGGGAAAAGCACCTATCATTTTAGTGAGATATTTAAAGCCGTTTTGCACCATGGTAATACTTTTTTACTGCCACCCACATTTATGGCAAGAAAAGAAATCTTTGCCAATATGGGGTTGTTTGATGACCATGGCTCCTTTGGATGCTCTGCTGATCTGGAAATGTGGCTTAGAATATTGGAAAAATATCAAATAGGTATTTTACAAGAAAATCTCATCCATTATAGGGATGGCGGACGAGGCGCAAAATACAACCAATTGCGAACCCAAACATCTGACTTTTTTAAAGTCATGGATTATTATTTAATAGATAAAGGATATATTGCCAGCACAGACAAAAAGAGTTTAAGGCAATACGAATATCAAAAAGACTTTGATAATACATTGCGAGCAATGAACTTTTTAATGCAAGGGCAAATACAAGAAGCAAAAAAAATAATCAATGCCTCTTTTTCATGGGAATATTTTAGGGCGCTGTTTGAAAATATAAAAATTGTAAGGATAAAAGTATTGATCTTAAAAGTTACATTATTTATAGGATTAAACCTCGGCCTTGGAGAATATCTAAGAAAAATGTTTTTAGCGCTAAGAGTGTAACAAAAAATCGTCCCAACAGGACGATTTTTTTTCTAAATATTTTAATGGACTTGAGTGCTACTTAGTTTAGATAAGTTGGCAATAATCCCGACATACTTATTTTCAAACTTAAAGATATAGTATTCTTTTATTTTCTTTTCTTGGACATAATCATGAAAATGGGAGTTATCTTGTATATCGTCAAAAATAATTACTGTACCGGCATGAAATAGACTTCCCAGCTGTTTTAATGCAAAAACCCTGCCGCTATAACTTTTATCAGAATCATAGTGAAATATATCAATACTGCTCACTTCTTTTTTAATATTGATAATGTTAATCTTGTCCCCCTCCGTAAAAAGCTTCCAATTTTTCTTAAGTTCGTTCTCGACTAAAAAACCGATATATTGTTCGGGATCCTTTAACCTAAAATACGCCAAATCACTGCTATACAACATTCCCTGTCCGTTTTCTTGGATTGCTTTCAAAAACATCTGGCTGGAAAATCCGGCCGCCACACCGGTTTCGACGATATACTTAGGTTTTTTGAACTTGGTTAAAAAATATAATATCGGATAAATCCCCCCTCCCCCAAGATTATAATTAATTTTTGATAAAGCGCCCTCGGCTTTCAATTTAAATACCCCCGTATATTGCAAAGATTCTTCCCAAAGATTGGCATCTATGTTTTTAAAAAATTCAATATAATCACGGCAATTGCTTTTTATCCAATCCCTATTTTCTTTTTCGGAAAGATTACCTTTTATATCAAAAAACCTTTCAACGGCTTTTTCAACTAAAATTTTAAAGTTCTGGGGGGATTTAAACCCAAATTGAAGGATATTGAATATATTATTTTTTTGTATGAGATTGGACATTTTGATTTAAGATTTACGATTTAATAATTATAAATTTACTTGGCTGTTAATCCATTGATAGGTTTTACTAAGTCCCTCTTCTAAAGAAACTTTTGGCTCCCAATTAAGGATGCCCTTACACGATGTATTATCAGAATTCCTGCCACGCACCCCTTGTGGCTTGGTTGCATCGTATGATTTCCCTATTTTTTTGCCTGCAATGCCGGCAATGATGTCTATCATATTATTAATGGCAATTAGCCGGTCAGAACCGATATTTAGTACTTCCGTAATTTCTGAATTCATGAGCTTGACCGTACCTTCTATACAATCATCAACGTAGCAAAATGACCTTGTTTGCCTGCCATCACCCCACACCTCAATAGCTTCTCCATCTTTTGCCTCTGCGACTTTATGTGAAAGCTGAGCGGGAGCTTTTGCCCGCTCTCCTTTGTAAGTCCCCTCTGGACCGAAAATATTGTGGTATCTGGCAATCCTTACCTGATAAAATTGATCATAGCTTTTATATAATCTTTCCGAAAATAACTTTTCCCAGCCGTATTCTGAATCAGGCATGGCTGGATAAGCATCGCTTTCTTTAAGAG
>MHPA01000029.1 GCA_001820255.1 Candidatus Staskawiczbacteria bacterium RIFCSPLOWO2_01_FULL_38_12b
AACTCTCGCTATTATTTTTATTGCGGCTTCTTTTTGCTGGTTTGTTATTTTTTCATACATTTTTATTTTATTTATTTTTGATAAGTTGCTGCCCTTAGTTTTTTTTGGAGCGTTTTACGTTCCAAGCCAGGATGCGCACATTGACACCATGATTAAACTTGCAAAAATCCGCCCGGGCGACAAAGCCGTCGATTTGGGAGCCGGCGACGGAAGGATTGTTATTGCGCTGGCTAAAAAGGGAGTGGAGGCTCATGGATACGAAATAAATCCCATGCTGGTATGGAAAGCTAATCAAGCTATTGCAAAAGAAGGACTTAAAGGAAAAGCCTTTATGCACCTTGGGAATTTTTGGAATAAGAGTCTTACCGATTTTGATATTATTGTTATGTATGGTATTTCGTTTGCCATGAAGGATTTGGAAGAAAAAATAAAAAAAGAGGCCAAACCCGACATGCGCATTATCTGCAATAAATTTTATTTCCCCACTTGGACACCGACAGAAAAAGAGGAAACAGTTTTTTTGTACAAAAAAACCCTTTAATGTGCGATGACATCACGACACACATTAAAGGGTCTGAGGTGCCAAGGCCTGCTCCTTGGAAGATTTATCCGTAAAATCCTCTGCCGCAAGGGGAAAAGCACCTCTTAGCTAGAGTATAACATAAAAGTATTATTATTGTCAATAGCTCGGCGCTGTTTTGAAAGCGGCGCCAATTCCTCCAAAAGTAACTCTCCCGTTATCAACTCCGGTTACTTTTGCGGGGAAGTGGCACCGCTTTCAAAACAGAGCTATAGCTCTATCCATGAAAACCCAGGATCCGCCAAAAAAAGAAGTAAGTAAAAATGTGGTCTATGTCGGCCTGTTAAGTTTTTTTGGGGGAATCAGCCAGGATATTTTTTCCCCCATTTTACCGATTTACTTAACATCGGTTTTAGGTTTTGATAAAGCGGTGGTGGGGATCGCCGAAGGCGTGGTATCGGCAGGGTCTTATCTTTTTAAAATTTTATCGGGCGTTCTTTCTGATAAATTCAAACGCCAAAAGCCCATCATTTTTTTGGGTTACTTTTTATCAATGATAAGCAGAATATCATTGGTTTTTTTTACTACCATAGGCGGAGTTGTCGGCTTGCGATTACTGGATGGAGCAGGAAAGGGCATCAAAGACCCTCCAAAAGATGTATTAATCGCAGGTTCATCTAAAAAAGAACATCGCGGAAAAAGTTTTGGCGTCGCACGGATGCTAGACACCCTAGGGTCAGTCGTGGGACCTTTAATCCTTTTTTGCCTGCTATATATTTTCAAAGAAAGCCCCTACGTATATCACTATGTATTGCTTTTTTGCGCAGTGCCTTTAATTATCACTCTTTTGCTGGTATTTAGATTAAAAGAACTGCCCGGGCACAATACTGCGCCCGGCTTCGCCTCAAAAGAAGTGACAAAAGCAATAGTTGGCAAGTTGCCTAAATCTTTTTATATATTTTTAGCCATCATCATTATTTTTACGTTAGGAAATTCATCCGATGCCTTTTTGATTTTACGGGCAAAAAATGTAGGACTTACCCTATTACAGCTTCCCCTGGTCATTGCATTATTTAATTTAGTGTATGCGCTGGCGGCAGTGCCATTTGGCTCATTAAGCGACAAAATCGGCAGAATTCCGACCCTATTAATAGGCTGGCTTGCGTTTTCTTTAGTGTATTTAGGGTTTGCCCTGACAACCAGCACTCTTTTTATTTGGTTGCTCTACGCTTTCTATGGAATTTATTATGCGACAAACGAAGGGGTTTCACGGGCACTGCTTGCCGATATCGTACCACCAGATCATCGGGGGCGGGCTTTTGGAATTTACGGTATGGCCGTGGGCATTACTACACTTCCCGCCAGTTTTCTGGCCGGTTTTTTGTGGGACAAATTCGGCGCACCAGCACCTTTTTACTTTGGAAGTGTTACAGCACTTATCGCACTCATTTGTTTATTTTTCTTTTCTAAAAAAATCCGACCCGTAGAGCAAGCATTATCAAGCCTCTTGCAAAAAATGTAAAAAGCGATAGTATGTAAATTACATAGGGTTGTAGTTTAATCAACAAAACACCGGACTTCGTGCTGGATATTAACCGGAAATGCGGGTCTTAATCCTGCCAACCCTATCTTTGCATCTTTAATAAATGGGGCCGTAGCTCAACTGGGAGAGCGCCAAAACCCAACCACACCATCCGCCAAAGTTCCAGCCTGGCGGGGCTGAGTTTTGTGAGGTTGTAGGTTCAAATCCTGCCGGCTCCATTTACGCTAAGAACCTGAAACCTTTCAGGTTCTTTTTTTGGCACCCTGGCGCTATTCGCAAAGCGGCGCCAATTCCTCCAAAAGTAACTCTCCCGTTATCAACCCCGGTTACTTTTGCGGGGAAGTGGCGCCGCTTTGCGAATAGCGCTTAGCACTCTTGACAAGTGATTGCTAGTTTTCTATACTCAAGATATGTTAAGTCAGCGACAGGAATTAATTTTACATAATTTAATACAAGAATATATTAATAACGCCGAACCGATAAGTTCCGACCTTTTAAAAAAACGGGTTAATTTAGACGTATCGCCGGCGACAATCCGAAACGATCTGCAAGAATTAACCCAAATGGGTTATGTAATGCAACCGCACACTTCTGCCGGCAGAGTGCCGACAAAAAAGGGATATAAATATTTTGTAGAAATAACATTTAACCAAGCTGAAATTCCAGATTTTAAAAACGAAATTAACAAAGCTCGCCAACGGATAGAAAAAGAATTACAATTAGCGCAAGAATTGACCAAATCATTAACCGAAATATCAACCACGTTAAGCTATACTAGAATTGAGGATAAATCCTTCGGCACGGCTCAGGACAGAAATACTATTTTTGAAATGTTAAAAATCATCGGGCCGTCGCAGGCAAACTACGACAAAAACATTAACCTGATAAACCAGCTGATAAAAGAATTGGAAAGTTTTTAAAAAAATAGGGCAGGCGTCTTTTAAACACCTGCCCTTGATGGGTCAGCGGAAAAACCTGTTCAGAATTATTTTCTGAACGTCGTGGAGGCACCACAGCCCCACGACCAACGAAACAAAAACGATCCCGCCAAACATAGAAGACTCCTTTTAGAGACCAGAACTGACACAGTTAGACTTCATTTATATCTAAATAAGGCCTAGCTACCTTGAATTACGAAATGGTTTCTTTGGATTTTCTTCAATTTTTGAGATATAAATGTGATCTGTCCGTGCGCAACACGCAGACAGGTATAATTTTTTATCGTAGCCTACGGCTACGATAAAAAATTATAGCAGATTTATAGCCAAAAATTGGAGAAAAGACAAGAAAATTCATTTTAAATGTCCATTTCGTAATTCAAGGTAACTGTTTAAGTCCTGATCACCCGATGGATTGTAAAAGTGCGATTTACCCTATAAGCTAATTATATAATATAAGTAGACTATTGTCAATACCTACGCAATACTTAGGCGACTGACAATCAACAAAGATTATTATACACAAAACTATGGAAAATGAAATACAAGACAGTGGACTGGAAAAAATCAAAAATATTAAAAATTAATAATATATGACCGAAGAGCAAATAAACGAAGAACCAAAAAGCGAATTAGATGAATGCAAGCAAAAATGCGATGAGTATTTAAATAACTGGAAACGGGAACGGGCCGATTTTATCAACTATAAAAATGATGAAATAAAACGGATTGGCATGCTGGCTCAATACACTAAAGAAGAAACTATTTTGAAAATGCTTCCTATATTAGACAGTATTTATTTAGCCGAAAAGCAGATGCCTGAAGAACTAGGAAATCATAATTGGGTGGTCGGGTTTTTGCAGACAAAAAAGCAAATAGATGCGTTTTTACAAAAAGAGGGGATTGGAAAAATCGAAGCCATAGACAAACCATTTGACCCAAACACTATGGAAGCAATTGAGGAGGTAGAAATCCCTTCGACTTCGCTTGAGGCAAGCCAACCAGGTATCGTAATTGAAGAAGTCCAAAGAGGGTATATGATGGATGATAAAGTATTACGGCCAGCTCGAGTAAAAATATCAAAATAATAAATTATTTATGGGCTAATTCGTACGAATTAGCCCGTAAGAATAAAATAAAGTTATGGATAAAAAACAACTTATTCAAAAAATAGAAAAATTAAGAAATTCCAAAGTTATCACTTATTTAACCAGCGACCGGCCTGGTCCGGTAAATGCCAGAATCGCGGGAGACATTATTCCCATTATCAGCAACCAATTGCGCCAAATCGGCAAAGTGGAAAATATTGATTTATTCTTGTATAGCACTGGTGGAGATACTTTAGTACCCTGGCGCTTAGTTTCTATGATTAGGGAGTACTGTAATACATTTTCAGTATTAATTCCCTACAAAGCAAATAGTGCCGCCACGATGATTTCGCTTGGAGCAGATGAAATTGTCATGACCGATTTGTCAGAGCTTTCACCCATTGACCCGTCAACCGCCAATGTGTTTAATCCGCAAGACCCACAAAATCCGGCAAATAAAATACCGATATCAGTTGAAGATGTTATGGCCTATTTTGACCTGGCAAAAAATAAATTCGGCATTAAAAGCGATGAAGATTTAACTAAAATATTTAATAAATTCGTAGAATCAAATCCGCAAATTCATCCCTTGGCGCTTGGTAATGTAAATAGAACCCATAATTTAATTAGGCAATTAGCCGAAAGACTTTTAAAGAGTCACAAAGAAAAATTAAGAGAAGAGGAAATTAAAAAAATAGTTGATTATTTTACCGAAAAGTTATATTCGCACCAGTATTTTATCGGTAGAAAAGAGGCGAAAGAAGATTTGGGAGTTAAAACGGTAATTGAAGCCGACAAAGAATTAACCCAAGCTATTAGCGATTTGCACGAAGAATACAAAAAAGAAATGGGACTTGGAATTAATGTTTGGAATCCGGAAATGGAACTGGGAAATAATTTTCAAATTAAAAAAGATTACAGAATTGCCTGTATTGAAAGTGAAAAACTGGAAAATTACTTTGGGGTTTCTATAGAGTTTAAAAAAGGTCAGATAAACATTACACAACAAACTCCACAAGGCCCAATCCAGGTTCCACAAGAACAAGTAATGTGGAAAGTTGTGGGGCAGGGATGGAGATAAATTAAAATTTAAAGCTATGAATGAAACTTTAATTCAAATGCAAATAGTTTGGTTTTTTAAAGATGACTATACTAATAATTTTGAGAAGTTATCTTTAGAAATAAAAAACTTATTAGGAGAACCTAAAATTTCTCAATACATACCCATTCCATCAGATGCTCCAAGTAATTTACCGAGATTAACCTTAGTATACGATAAATTTAATATTAATATTGCCAAAAATAGAGCAGATCTTTTTATTGATAATAATGATACAGAATTAATTAATAAAATTAGTAATACCCTTATTGATAAAAGTCTCATTTTAATTGGAAGAGTTGCAATGGTTAAAACTATTTTTTTAGATGGCAATATTAATGATCTAAAAAATAATCTTGCCGATGATAAAAAAAGTATTGACTTGAAAGAAATTACTATCCGAATAAACAGAGAAAAATTAATTAATAACTATAAGTGTAATAATATCGAAATTATAAATACAGGCTTCGTGGAGGATAAAATTACTAAAATTAAAAAACATGGTATTATCGTAATGCGCGATATAAATACTCTTTCTGAAGAATTAAAATCTTATTCTTTTTCTAAAGAAGGTATCGAAAGTATTTTGAAAGAATTTGATACAGAAAGTAAAATTTTTATTTTACTAAAGAAATAATATGGAGGAAATATTTATACCAAAATCTGACACAAATTTCGGCACATCCCCTGAGATAATAAAATATCTCGATAAAGTTGTTGTACCGACCAGCATGGATGCAGAAAGTGAAAAAAGATTCCAACAAGAAATACTTCAGAGAGTAATTCATAAAGAAGCTCAATTAGAAAAAAAGATTGATGATTATAAATCTGAAGTAGATGGCTATAAAAAAGATCTAGAGAAGCAGAGTTCTAGAAATATTGAAATAATAGGAATTTTTTCAGCAGTCTTAGCATTATTAATTATTGATGTTAATATTATAAAATCTTTTGACTCCTTTCTGTCGGCAATTCTATTAATAGTTTCTTTAAATTGTTCAATGGTAATTTTTATTTCTTTAATTCATACATTTTTTTCATCAATAGATAAAAAAGAAGATAGGGTGGGATTGGAAAAATCTTTTTGGATTCCAAATATAATATTAATAGTTTTAGTTTTAGCTGGAATATTATTATGGTTTTTTAACATTGATATCAATAAAGTACGGGGTGGCAAAAATCAAATTATAAATCCTGAAAGTACCCAGCTACCTACGCAAACAATAAAAAATAATTAAATAAATTTAAAAAATATGAGACGCTACTCTGACTCTAAGCCAATATCAAGCATAATAAGAAGAGAAGAAAAAACAGACCCAACGCCCGAATATCAAAGGGGTCCAGTTTGGAGTAAAAAACAAAAACAGCTTTTAATTGATACAATTCTTAGAGATTTGGACATTCCAAAATTTTATATTCGTACCGTAAATAATGGTCAGTATGAATGGGAAGTTGTTGATGGCCAACAAAGGCTCAGAGCAATTTGGGAATTTAAAAAGGGATTATATAAAATTGCTAAAGATGCTGATCCTGTAAATAATATTAACATTGCCAATCTTTCCTATAATGATATGTCAGAAGATTTTAAAGATAAATTTGAATCTTATACTTTAGATATTGTTGAATTAGCAGATGCTACACAGGATGAGGTTGCAGAAATGTTTTTACGATTACAAAATGGATCGACTCTTAAAGCGGCGGAAAAACGCAATGCTTTGCCTGGGGAAATGAAAGATTTTATAAGAGAATTGGCCAAGCATGATTTTTTTAATAACTGCGATTTTAAAAACAAAAGATTTGATTTTGATCAAGTTGCAGCCCAATGCATGTTATTGGAGCTTAATGGCGGTGTTAGAAATATAAAGAATACTGATTTAGAAAAAATGTATCTTGAGAACGATGAATTTGATTTTGAATCCGTCGAAGCTAAAAAGATAAATAAGGTTCTAAATTATCTAACTAGAACATTTCCAGAAAAAACCCCTGGATTAAAACAGGGCAATGTCATTTCTCTTTATATAATAATTTCCATGCTATCAGAGAAATATGCAATATCTGAGCTTGAAACTAAAATAGGAAAATGGTTTATTGATTTTGAAACCAAACGATCTGCCGATCTTGATTTACCGGAAGATCAAAGAGATTCAGAAATGGTTGCTTATCAAAATGCAGTTGGTCATTCAAGTGATTCAATTGAATCACTTGAATATAGAAATAAAATTCTAGTGCGTGATTTTTTCTCAACTTTCAATAAAATTTTACCACTAGACGGTATGAGAGAGTTTAGTTATGAACAAAAATTAGCAATTTTCAGGCGAGATAAGGGTTTTTGCCAATTAAAAAAGGAGTGTACTGGTAAAAAATTGGGTTGGGATGATGACTGGCACGCAGACCATAAAATACCATTTTCAAAGGGCGGATTAACAACAGTAGAAAACGGACAGGTATTATGTGCAGATTGTAATTTATCAAAAAGTAATAATTAAATTTTGATTGAAAATATAAAAATAATCAAAAAAATTAAGAAATTAGATATACTACAAATATACAAGCTTGTATATTTGTAGTATAGATAAGAAATTGTAAAAATATGTCAAAAATATTAGGAATCGACTCGCCCTGTTAAATAGCTCGATGGCTAATTTCGCAAAAGGCGAAATTATTTAACAGGGTAAAGGTACAACTTATAATTAATAATTAAAAATAAAATAATATGAGCAAAATACTTGGTATAGATCTTGGTACAACAAACAGTGCAATGGCTGTCGTCATCAATGGCGAGCCACAAATTATTGAAAATAAAGAAGGGGCTCGGACCACGCCCTCCATTGTCGCTATTTCAAAAGCGGGCGAGCGGGTGGTGGGAGTTTTGGCAAAACGACAAGCCATTACCAACCACGAAAACACCATTTTTTCGGTAAAACGATTAATTGGCCGGAAATTTTCTGATGCCGAAGTCCAGCGTGATAAAAAGAATTTACCCTATGAAATTCGCGAATCTGCTGATGGCGGCGTTGATGTAAAAATGGGAGACCTACCAGGCGGGCAGGCAGGCAAATGGCTAAACCCTGCGGAAATTAGCGCCATGATTTTGCAAAAATTAAAGGCTGACGCCGAAGCCAAACTGGGCGAAACCATAACCGAAGCCATTATTACCTGCCCGGCTTACTTTGATGACAGTCAACGAAAAGCCACCAAAATTGCCGGAGAGATTGCCGGATTTAATGTAAAAAGAGTTATTAATGAACCGACCGCCGCGGCCCTGGCATACGGACTAAATAAAAAGAAAGATGAAAAAATTATCGTGTATGACTTTGGTGGAGGCACGTTTGATATTTCTATTTTAGATGTTGGCGCTGACACCATTGAAGTAAAAGCCACCGGAGGCGACACGCACCTTGGCGGGGATGACTTTGACCAAAAATTAATGGATTGGATTGTTGAACAATTCAAAAAAGAACAGGGGATTGATTTGTCAAAAGATAATTTGGCTTTGCAACGCATAAAAGAAGCTTCAGAAAAAGCCAAAATAGAGTTATCCAGCAGTATGGAAACGGAAATTAATTTGCCGTTTATTACATCGGGAGCCGATGGTCCAAAACACTTATTGTACAAATTAAGCCGATCGCAGTTTGAGCAAATGGTGGGGGATTATATTTCAAAATCTATTGAATTGGTAAAAAAAACATTGCAAGAAGCCGGACTAGAGGCCTCGCAAATCAACGAAATTGTCATGGTGGGAGGGCAAACTCGAATGCCAAAAATCATTGCGGAAGTCAAAGCGCTTTTTGGCAAAGAACCCAACAAAGAAGTAAACCCCGATGAAGTGGTGGCTATTGGAGCGGCGGTGCAAGGGGGAATTATGCAAGGAAATGTAAAAGACGTATTATTGCTGGATGTTACGCCATTGAGCCTTGGCATTGAAACCATGGGCGGAGTGTCAACCGTATTAATTTCAAAAAACACCACGGTGCCAACCGCCAAAAACCAGATATTTTCCACGGCCGCCGATAACCAGCCAAGCGTGGAAATCCACGTATTGCAAGGCGAGCGTCCCATGGCTCAAGATAATAAAACCCTGGGGCGGTTTATGCTTGATGGAATTCCTTCTGCACCGCGCGGGACCCCGCAAATTGAAGTGAGCTTTGACATTGACGCCAATGGAATTTTAAATGTGTCGGCCAAAGACAAGGCATCGGGGAAATCGCAATCAATTAAAATCGAAGGATCTTCTGGTTTGTCAAAAGAAGAAGTGGAAAAAATGAAAAGGGATGCGGAGCTACATGCCGTGGAAGATAAAAAGAAACAAGAATCAATTGAAACAAAAAATTTGGCGGACAGTATGGTGTACGCCGCCGAAAAAACATTGGCCGATGCAAAGGACAAAGTGAATGCCGATATGAAAAAAGATGCCGAAGAAAAAATTTCATCATTGAAAGAAGCAGTAAAACTTGGTAACATTGATGATATAAAAGCCAAAACAAAAGAGTTGTCGGAATTGATGCAAAAAATCGGTGCGGAATTACAAAAAACCAACCCACAAGGCGCCCCACAGCCTACGCCGCCAAACCCGGACAACGAAGTCAACGAAAAATCTGAAGATGAAAAGCCGCAAGCAGATGAGGGAGAGGTTAAAGAAAAATAATTATGAAAAAAAGCGAATGGTTATTGCTCATTTTCAACCTAGCATATATTACCGGTTTTACTGTATACTATCTTTTGCAACGAAATTATGAGTTTATGGCATATATTGGCGTAATCGTTGTTTTGGTAGCACTGGTTGCTGGATTCCAGCATCGCATCCATTTTCCGCATTTCATTCTCTGGATGTTCTCGGTCTGGGGGTTGCTTCATATGTTGGGCGGAGGCCTGCGTTTATCAAGTGGCATGGTACTGTACCGATGGATACCAATTGAATTATACAATGCCCACGATATTTTAGGAGAATTTGTTATCTTGAAGTTTGATCAAATCTTACATTTTTACATTTATTTTGCAATGTCATTTGTGCTTGCCCATGTATTGGCTCGCATCACAAATAAAGAAGTCAAACCGCTTTACTTTTATTTCTTCGTTGTAATCGGCAGTATGGGACTTAGCGTAGTAAATGAGTTAATTGAGTTTACTGCCGTAATAATATCCCCGAATACTGGCGTAGGCGGTTATTACAATACATTACTTGATTTGCTATTTAATACCCTTGGCGCTATTACTGGAGCATTTGTCGATTATGCATACCGTAAAACCTTACACCGTTAGAGATAATTGAAAGATGGGTTCGTTATTTTCCCTAACCCTACATTCTATGTCCACACAAACCATGTTTGCCGTATCGTATTCATAATTCTTAAATCATAATTCATAAATCAAGCGCATGGACTACTATCAAATCCTGGGCATTACCAAAAATGCCTCTCAAGAAGAAGTAAAAAAAGCCTTCCACAAACTGGCTCATAAGTATCACCCAGACAAAGGCGATGATGAAAAAATGGTAATTACTAAAATTTTATGCAACAATTGAAATATAATTAACTTACATTAAGCTTATGAAAAAAAATCAAAAAAGAGCTGGCTACTCAATGGATGAGGTGGATAAAATAATGAAAGCTTACATTCAGGAGTCTACTGATCGTTTGATGCGCAACATTAAGGTTGCGTGGAAAAAAAATGCTAAGTTAAAGAAAGTGCAATATGTTAAGCGTTAAATTCAGCGAAAAGGCCATTGCAGAGTTACAACTTTTTGTAAGAAATTATGAAGCCTCTTTTTTGAAATTATACGAGGATACCGGTTTGCAAAATGAGCATCTTATTAAAAATTTATACATAAAAAGCGCCGAAGAAATAGATACAACCATTCGAAGTATCGTTTTGGAAAAACTTAGTAAAAATCAAGTATTAGGAAGGAAAAAGTACGGAGGAATGTTAGAAATTGATTTTTATGTTGGAAGCAGACTAATCATAGTACTTTTTTCTGACGATAAAGAATCAGGCATACGATGGATCGAGTCAATTTTTATAGATAGAAAACCTATTATTTTTTAAAGAACCAAAGAGAGAGTTTAAGGGAAAGGAGTAAAAAAACGGCCCTGACTATTGGTTACCAATAGTCAGGGCATGGTGTTACCTGATTTTTTCGTCGTCTTTGTCCGGTTTCGGTCCCGGCTTCAGGGGTTTTTTCCCCTTACTACCCCCTTGGATTGTCCTTTCTTGTTCCTCGAGGGTTTGCACGAGCTTTGGCCTCTTGGGCGCGCAGGTTGCGTGCCGGTAGCGCCCATTACCTTGGCAGTAGGCTACTTGGTCAGCAACTCTTATCGAGCCCATGCAGACAAAGCAGTGTTTTCCGATTGCTTTGTCTCCAACGTAGCAGATTCGTGTACTCACATTTGCCTCCCAATGTATAGGGTCAAGTAACTAACCATATAATAGCAAAAATTTTAAAATAAGTCAATACCATGGACTACTATCAAATCCTGGGCATTACCAAAAATGCCTCTCAAGAAGAAGTAAAAAAAGCCTTCCACAAGCTGGCTCATAAGTATCACCCTGATAAAGGCGGTGATGAAAAAAAGTTTAAAGAGATAAACGAAGCTTATCAGGTTCTTTCGGATACGCAAAAACGCCAGAAATACGACCAGTTTGGCGCCGGATTTGAACAAATGGCCGGAGGCGGAGGTGGCGCTGGAGGCGGGGATTTTAATTGGGCATGGCAAAACCAAAATATTAATGTGGATTTTGAAGATTTGGGCGATGTGTTTGAAAACTTTTTTTCCTTTGGCGGGGGCGGCGGAAGAAGAACCAGTAAAAAAGATATTAAAAAGGGAAAAGACATTCAAGTGGATATTGAAATTGCGCTAGAAGACACTCTAAAGCAAACTTTAAAAACCGTAACTTTGCAAAAATTAATAGTGTGCCATAGGTGCAGTGGCAATGGTGCCGAACCTCAAACTAAAATAAACGAATGCGTCATGTGCCGCGGACAAGGCCAGGTGCAAGAAGTAAAGCGAACCATTTTGGGAAGTTATACCACGTTTGCAACGTGTCCCGAATGTAAAGGGGAGGGCACTAAACCCGAAAAACCCTGCAATGTGTGCAGGGGAGAGGGCAGGACAAAAGGCCACGAAACCATTGATATTAATATCCCGGCTGGCATAGACACTCGTCAGGTTATAAAAATGGAAGGCAAAGGAGAAGCCGGCAAAAAAGGCGGTAGAGGCGGCGACTTATACGCCAGGATTTTTATAAAAAAACATGACATTTTTGCCAGAAAAGAAGACGATTTGTATTTATCAGAATATATTGGATACTCTCAGGCGGTATTGGGCGGTGAAATTGAAATACCCACCTTGGAAGGCAAACATATTGTATTGACCATTCCGCAAGGAACTGAATCGGGCAGGGTATTAAGAATTTCAGGAAGAGGGATCCCACACTTTGACGGATACGGAAGAGGCAATTTATATGTTGAATTACAAATTAACACGCCAAAAAAAGTGTCAAAGAGACAAAAAGAGTTGTTGCAAGAATTAAAAAAAGAAGGGTTGTAAATAATGATGGGTATAGAAAATTTTCCGGAATTTAAAAGTGAAAACGTGCGAGAAAATTGCGCATTGGAGATTTACGATGCCAAAAAAACACCTTGGAACGAAATCAAAGACGATATTATGAGAATTGAAATATCGTCATCGGGAGAAAAACCAGGACTTGATGAAGAAATATTGAAAGAGGCCTTTGAAGATCCTGCCAGCATTATAATCATAACCAAAGATATGGGCAAAAATAAAATTGTAGGATTTAGTTTAGCCGGACCTGCCGCCATAGCCTATCTAGAAGATTATCCCGAAAGGCCGACAAATGACGACACGGCCTATATTTGGGATTCAGCTTTTGAAAAAGGTTATCAAGGCCATGGACTTATAGCTCCTGTCAACGAAGAAATGGAACAACAGTTAACGAAAAGAGGATTTTCTTTTATGGAAAGAGACGTGGCAAATGACAAAAAAGACAAAGACTCTACTACAGAAGAAACGTATGCGGATAAAATAAGAAAAAATTATAAAGGCAGAATTATTAAAGAAGAATCCCACGATTCTGAATACGGACCACAAGTTTTTTTCAGGATCAAGTTAAAAAAACCGGAAGAAAACCCAAAAGAAAGTCTTAGGCCTCGTACGTAAATAACATACAGAATTTTCGCCAAGATGTCCGTCGCCTTGGTTCAAAAAAAGGTGAGGCATAGTGTAGCTACGCCGAACATTTTTTGGAGCCAAGATGGCGGATAAATTGGATGAAAAACTGGATGTTATTTACGTACGAGGCCTTAGTAAAAAATAAGATACTTGACCAACCAAGAGATTTAGGGTTATAATACCATTGTTAATTTGAAATACTTAAATATGTCAAAAATTTTCTTTATAAAATTTTGACTCGTACTTATTTAAAATTGAAAATTTAAAATTGAAAATTCCGCTTTTGCAACAGCAAAATGCGGCTTGCTCCTATAGCTCAACGGTAGAGCAGTTGCCTTTTAAGCAATTGGTTCCAGGTTCGAATCCTGGTGGGAGCACAAATGAAAGGGCTGCATAACAATGCGGTTTTTTTATTGGTACTTTTTTAAAAATGATATATACTTTAAATTATTAAAAAGCATCATGCACCTTTACAACCCAAAGGAGGTTTCTTGTGGTGAAACATTCGGTAAAATATTCCGCTGAAAATGTTAAAATTATTACGATAATTTGCGGCAGTGAATCAGACCTGCCCATTACGAAATCAGTGGTTTCTTTAGTGCCGCCAACCAAGGCCAAAATCACTGTCCATGTTATAAGTTGCCATCGGAACTTTTATGAATTAGAAATTTTGGTCAAAACGCATTGCGGTTACGTTGATGCTGTTATTGGCATTGGAAGCAAAGCTTTGGCTCTGCCCGGCATCGTTGCCGCCATTTTACAAGCAAATTTCAAAGATACGCCTGTCATCGGTGTTGCTCTTGGGGAACCGGAGAGTGAAGCGTTTTTGGCGGCCAAACTTTCCATAGAAGAATTACCAGATAAGTCAGTTATCGTTGATGAAACGGGGAACTGCTACGCAGGCTGCGAAGGCATCTTACAAGCTATTGAACGGATCATTGCCGGAACATTGCCGCCTCCAAAACCCAGAACAGAAAAACCGGTTTTAATGTATGCTTTCAAAAACTTTTAACATACCAGCCCCGATGCGAACAAAAACGCAACGGGGCTTTTTTTATTGAAAAAATATATAAAAATGATAAGATTGAGTAAGTTTGGGCCCATAGTAAATCGGCATTACGTCGCCATGGCATGGCGAAGGGCGGGGTTCGATTCCCCGTGGGTCCACATAACACGATTTGAGATTTTTTGGAGACCGACCGCCTTGCGGCTTCGCCGCTCGGCGTTGGCTTCGCCAAGCCAATTCCACGGTTTTGCGAACGAAACGCTAAGACGACCCCCCATGATACGGCGGTTAGAAAAAAATGGTGTTTATTCACTATTTTTCTAATAAACCACTATGCCCGTATTTAAAATCTCTTGGATAATGGGATTATATATATCTTTTAAATCTTTTGGATTAATGGGATAGGGTTCTATAAAAGCATTCACCCGCAAAGATTTTTTAAAAAGTTCTTGCATTTCCACTACATCGTCTTTGCCAAACATTTTTGAAACAACTCCCACATCAATATCGCTATCGGAACGGGCTACCCCCTTGGCGTAGGATCCAAAAACAATAAAAAAATCAACATCCACTCCTGATGCTTGCAGAGATTTTTTGAATTCATTTACCGTTTTTATGATAGATTTGGGTAATTTTTTTTTAACCATATTATTAGATTTTTAGTTTCATTAATATATCCTTGAGCGTATGTTCGAGTAGCTTTTTTATAAAAATTAGTCTTATAATCATCGTATCTGGCCTTAATATTAAAAGTGGTAATTTCTGCCAATAAATCTTTTTGTTCATCGCTTAGTGCAAAACCCGCATCTTTTGCAAGTCTTACCAAATTATGCTCTAGTGGTGCAGGTTTTTTAGTATATTGGACGATAAAGCATTTTAACAATTTCTCCAAAGAAAGGTGGCAGAAAAACAAAGCGTAAGAATACTTTTTAGACTTAAAAAGATCTTGCGCAACCGAGAAATCATTTTCTGAAGATTTTTCCCAATACTGTATCAATAAATGAATATCCATAAGTGAATAATACCACATCAAAAACGGTTATGCAATTTTTTCGGCCTGCGAAATTGATACAAAATAGCAACACAGGGTTAATCACCACTTTCCGTATTTTGCAGTATCGTGGGGGGCCGTCTTAACGTTTCGTTCGCAAAACCGTGGAATTGGCTGGGCGAAATCAAGGAAAAAAATCCAAGCTCCGCAATCCGCCCGCTCCGAAATCCTTCAAATCATGTTATGTGGTGTTTGTTAGAAAAAGTTAGAACTTACTACGAGCAGAACCCGAACACCGACTAACTGTATTTTAGCAAGAAAGTTTTTTAAAAACAAACGACGAATGAGTGCCGCCCCGCCCGCGGGCGGGGCGGAAAACGGGGGCAGACCGGCGAACGGACGGCGAGCAAAAATTTTCTCCCCCAGCCCAGAAAATTTTTGCACACGTGCCGAAATTCTGTTTTTTTATTGTTTTATGACAGTTTCTAAAAAAAGAAAATCAAAAGGTTATTTTGTAAATTTAAAAGTTTTAGCCATTTGATCAATTTTTCCTAAATCTTGGGAGAATCCCATCATGACAAAGCACTCGTTACTATGGTTTCCAAAATAAACATATCCTGGATACAATCCATCATTATAATTGTATCTATAAAAAGTTTCTCCATTAATTACCATTATCTTTCCTATAGTAGCTTCTTTATAACCATGTTCTGCAAACGATCTTTCCAAAGATTCGTTCTGACATGAAGCTTCATCCTTAACGTCCTTATCTACGCCCACACTAAAAAAATCTTGACCTCCCAAATTAACTACAGGTAAAATATTTTTTACTCCCGAAGCAAAGTTTATATTATCGTAATGGAAATCTGCTATTCCGCATTTTACCTCAAAACCTAAGCTATCCCTGCAATTAAGGGTAAAACTTTGTGGATATTGCATGGTAAAGCCATATTCATTATTGGCATACGTCTGTAATTCTGTAGACTGAATCCCACTGTAAATAAAAGTATTTATGATATTATTTGCAATAGTAATATATTCTTGCGAAGGAGAATTTTCCTTCCCCCAACCGGACCTAAAATTATGTTCGTACGAAAAAACAAAGAGCTTATTGTCTGTTGCAATATAAGTTTCAGAAACATCTTGCGTGCAACCCGAAAATAGTCCAACTTCTCTATAAACACAATAGTCAATTTTTGATACATTAGTACCATTTATTACTCCATCCGTTTCTTTAAAATTATGGCGGTATTCTAAATTGTTGATGTTTGAGTAATTTTTGAATGCTTGACGATAATCTAAATTTGGATCTTTTTTATAAATCTCTAGTTTGAGTAACAAATTACTACCAGGACTAACAATATTATTTTCATAGACATTATCATTATTAGAAGGAAGCCAAGTTACTGGTACGCTTCCTACCTCCCAATTAGTCGGATATTTAAGGGAATATCCATAGATAGTGTTTTTATATGTTTTCCAATCCGCAGTTTGAATATTTGGATTTTGGACATTGATCATTGGGGTTTGGGAATTAAGATAATGCTGATAAATAAAAAATCCGCCGAAGGCAAAAGTTACTACGGCAATAATAATTGCAACACTAACTAAAATTGAAATTCTATGATTTAAATACCTAAACATAGATTTTATTTTTTCCGTAATTATCTCTATTTTTACCGTTGCCTAATAATACCATAAAACTGTGAATTACGAAATGC
>MHPA01000030.1:0-6200 GCA_001820255.1 Candidatus Staskawiczbacteria bacterium RIFCSPLOWO2_01_FULL_38_12b
TTTATAATCAGAAACCTAAGGTTTCCGATACCTTCCTAAGCGGACACCCCGCGGCAGAGCCGACGGGGAATACTTGCTATTTAAAATTTTAGCCAGAAAATCTGGCTAAAATTATTAAAGCGGAGGGTGTAGGATTCGAACCCACAAGGGCTTTCGCCCATCCGCTTTCGAGGCGGACGCAATGCCGTTCTGCCAACCCTCCGAACGAATTTACAGTTTTAAATATATAATATAATTCTACTATTTTTTTAAAATTGTACCAATAAAAATGCGGCTCCCTAAGGCCGCAGTTGAAGTCATTTTAGAAAAATCTACGCTGCCTTTTTGTTTCCGCTATTTGGGTTTTTTATTATCACCTTATGCCAATCATTGTAATCATAAATATCTTGGATAATCACTCCGCAAACCACTCCCGCAAAAAGGGTGGGGAGGTAGTAATGATCTATCGTCCACACAATTGCCAAAAGAATAATTCCCATAATCCAATGATGCAAGTGAAACCTCCACTTCCCATAATCTAAGAATATGGAATCTATTTTTCCATTTTTAACAAACAGGTTGCAAAATACTTTACAAAGAACGTAGCCTATTACTATTCCTCCGGTAAATGAAAAAGAATAATAAAACGAGGTAACCAATGCTATCGCCGGTAAAATGATTTTAACCTTTGCTTGTTTTGTAGCAAATTTTGTTTTACTCGGAACAATATCATTAACTTCACCCATATTTTTTTATAATTTAAATCTAAAATATATGCACCAAATTAAGTTAATGGTACATTTTTAAAGCACTCCAGTCAATCGTTTCACTCTCCCAAACAGTCAATTGCATGTAAACCAACAAGGGTGCCCTCGACAGGAATCGAACCCATATTTACCCCTTAGGACGGGGTCGTTCTGTCCATTGAACTACGAGGGCAAGCGCTTAATCCCTAATGACCAAACCCCAATGACCAATCAATGCTTAAATTACTCAATGACCAAAACGGTTTTTGAGGATTAGGTGATTAGGTAATTTGGAAATTGATTGGGAATTGGTAATTGAGTATTGGGAATTTTGTTTATTCTATCTTAAAAATTGATTACTTTCAATAAGTTTGATAAAATGAATACATGAAGTCTCCCATTGTAAAAATAGCTAAAAAAATTTGTCCGGCGGTAATAAGCGTTATTGTTTCAAAAGATCTGCCAAAAGTGGAAGATTTTTATTCTTTTCCTTATGGAGGCAAAGAATATATTATGCCCATGATGCAAAAAGACGGCAAGGGAATGATTGAAAAAACACAAATCGGCGGCGGTTCCGGATTTATTATTTCTTCCGATGGCTACGTATTAACCTCAAACCACGTCGTGGCAGATATTACAGCTGACTACACGGTAATTCTAGATCCGGAGCGCAAATACCCCGCAAAAGTATTGTCGCGAAATCCTATTAACGATGTTGCCGTGTTAAAAATTGACCCTTTGACAGGCTCAGGACAAGCGGTCAAAAAATTTCCTTATATTGCTCTGGCGAATTCCGATACCATAGACATCGGAGAAGATGTTATTGCTGTGGGAAACGCCCTGGGAGAATTTACCGACACCATGTCGGTCGGTATTGTTTCGGGACTGTCAAGATACATTACTGCCTTTGGAGGCGCCGACAACCAAATGCAAAATTTAAGGGGTCTTATACAAACTGACGCCGCTATAAATCCGGGAAATTCCGGAGGTCCGCTGGTAAATATGAAAAGCCAGGTGATTGGAATAAATACAGCCATGATTATGGGTGCGCAAAACATTGGATTTGCCATCCCCATCAATTACGCTAAACAAGATTTAGAACAGGTAAAAAAATTCGGGAAAATCGTAGTGCCCTTTTTAGGGATAAAATATGTCATTATTTCCAAGGAGATGGCAAAGGCTAACAAGTTGTCCGTGGAAGACGGAGCGCTGGTGGTACGAGAAGCACTAGGCGAGCATCCGGTTATTAAAGGATCTGCGGCAGATAAAGCTGGAATTAAAGAATTTGACATTTTACTGGAATGCAACGGTGAAAAAATTACGACGCAAAACTCGCTGGCAAGCATCTTGCAAAAATGTAAAATCGGCCAGGAAACTACATTTAAGGTACTGCGTGAAGGCCAAGAATTAATGCTCAAAGCCGCGCTTTCGGAAAAGGAGTAGCACTCCCACATAAAAAACAGCCCGGCCAAAAGGTCGGGCTGTTTTTTTGTTTTATGTTTTGTGCTTCATGTTTTGCAATCACAATTGCACCTTTGAGAATTGATACGTCCCAAAAGCAAGGACAATAAGCGTAGCGGTGCAAAGTACCCCGAGACTCAAAACAGGGGGGAAAACATTTACTCCGCTAAATGCAAAACGCAACCCGTCAACACCATAAGAAAAAGGATTGATTTTTGTTATAACATCCAAGACAGGCGGTAAATTTTTTATCGGGAAAATAGCGCCGGAAAGATAAAATAATGGTTGCACCAAAAAGTTAAAAATAAGGGGAAATCCCTGCATGTCATCTAGCCGGGCGGCAATGGCTGCACCCAAAGCCGATGAAAGAATGGCCACCAAAAATAAAAATAAAAATGCCAAAGGCAAGCTGGCCAAGTGCGGCTGGAATCCGGCAACTAAGGTAATTAAAAAAACAAGAATTCCCTGAATCATGGCCACGGTAGCTCCGCCCAACGTTTTGCCCAAAAGAATTTCAAAACGGAAAACCGGCGCTACGAATGTTTCTTTTAAAAATCCGAACTGCTTGTCCCAAATAATTTCCAATCCTGTAAAAATAGAGGTAAATAACACCGACATCACAATGATTCCGGGGGCCAAAAATTGAATGTAGTTTCCTCCGCCCGCCTTGGCATACACGGGGCCAAACCCAAAACCAATAGCCAATAAAAAAATAATCGGCTGGCCTAAGGCGCCTACAATACTGGTCTTTTTCCGTATGAATCTTTTTAATTGGCGTAACCACAAAATATAAATAGCTATCATATTAAATAGGGCGACTCTAATTTACTAATCGCACACTAATCTACTAATACGTTATTGGTAGATTCGAATGTCATTTGTAGATTGGTGTCGCTATTTATCGCATAAGTTTATTAGAAATGCGCATTTGATTTTTACTCACGTTTCCTGCTTCTTCGCGGATGTTACTGCCAGTCAAAGAGATAAATGCGTCTTCAAGATTTTTGGTTCCGGCTTTTTTAATGATTTCCTCAATGGTCCCCGTGATAAGAATTTTTCCGTGATCGATAATGGCCACCATTTTTGCCATGCGCTCAACTTCTTCCATGTGGTGGGTGGTAAAAAAAATCGTCACATTTTCCTGCTGGTTTAAATTGTTGATATAGGCCCAAATGTGGTTTCTTGTTTGCGGGTCAAGACCGATGGTCGGCTCGTCTAAAAATAATACTTTGGGATTATGCAAAAGCCCCCGGGCAATTTCAAGCCTTCGTTTCATACCCCCTGAAAAGTTTTTAACATATGAATCTTTGCGATCGGATAACTCAACCAACGCAAGAAGACTGATAATTCGTTGTTGATACACCTCTTTTTTTAAACCATATAAAATGGCGTGGAATTGCATATTTTCATATGCCGTTAGTTCGTTATCCAAACTCGGATCTTGGAATACAATGCCAAATGACTTGCGTGTTTGATGAGGATTTTCAATCACATTATGGCCATGCAAAAACACTTCGCCCAGAGAGGGCTTTAAAATGGTCGTAAGCATTTTTATGGTAGTGGTTTTTCCTGCGCCGTTGGGTCCTAAAAAGGCGAACACTTCCCCCTTTTTGACATTAAAGCTAATATCGTTGACAGCAGTAAAATCCCCGAATTTTTTGGTTAAGTTTTTTATTTCAATACTATATTCCATGTGTTGTATTTTATGATATTTTTTATGGGGATGCAAATGCGCTATTAACATCAATTTGGCGCAACAATAGACCTGTTGCGTATTAAGAATTTACTGTTCCGATTTTATCGAGAATCCTCGATTTTTATCGGGACAAATTGAACCTTTCGGCTGGAAATGTGCTATAATTTTTAGGCTTACCCGCAGGGTAAACCGAAAAATTCTATCAAATTTCCAGCTTCGAAATCTTCCTGGACCCAGAGGGACTCCCGAAGGTTGCTTTTCGTCACAATCCTTAATACGCAACAGGTCTAATATCTTTAGCGACTGCTTCCACGCTATATACATTTGAAGGGTTCCAAAGCATAAATCCACTAAAATCCTCCCCCATAGAATCTTTAACGGCTTGAATTTCTTTTTTCACCATTTCGGCATCATAAACAGCGCCCAAATTAAAATCTTGAAGCCATGGCCTGATTTTTGCGCGCTGAGTTTGCTCTGGTACCGGGGCTGGCAATGCATTTTCTGTTGTGTCCGTTACCGCTTTGCTGTTTACCGCATCGTATACTTTTTGACGAGCCAGTGCGCCATCCGTAGCATAGGTTACTATCTGGTAAGGATACTCCGCCGGATTTTTATAACCTATAAATCCGCTAATATAATGGGAGGGATATATCATAGGACAGACATAGTCAAAATACCCCAACGCATCTTCAAATATCTGGCCTATGCCCATATCATCGGTATTAGTGGTGGTCTGGCCAAAAATATCCGCCGACAGCCTTGTTTGGGGCAAGCCTTCCCTTAATGTTTGAAAGAAATTTTTTATAACAAAATTTTTAGGGATTTTTTTATCCCATATTGGAAACCCCATGGCTTCTTCCTGGCCATCTGTAGGGAAACGTATGTAATCAAAATTTATTTCATCAAAACCTCGATTGGCCGCATCGCGGGCAATTTCAATATTGTAGTCCCAAACCTCGGTTGAGGCCGGGTCTACCCAAGCTAATCCCTGTCTGTTTTCCCATACTACCGGCTTTGTCACATCTACTGTTTTTTTAGTATCGTATACTGCCAAATCGGGTCGGTTTTTTGCTAACACAGGATCTTCAAAAACCACAATTCTTCCAATAACGTAAATCCCTTTGCCATGAAGATTTTTTATGAGCGCATCTATGTCGCCAATTTCTGCATGATACGCTTTGTATTCTTTAGCCTTTGGAGCATCGGTCGCATAAGAAACAATGCCTGTGGCATCTTTTACATCAATGACTAACGCATTAATTTGGGTTGTTTCAAATATTGATTCTAAGTAACGAAGATAATTTTTTGTACCAGCTGACCAACCGGTAACGTACAACGCTCGCACTACCGCTGGCGCATCTGTTAATGTAGCGGTATTTTTTTGCAAAGAATTCGCTCCAAGATCCACCCGCAAAGGCACGATGGCAGCAGGAGAAGAATCAGTCGCATATTTAAAATCTTCTGAATGCACTTTTTTTGCCGCATACTGATAGTTGGACACGAGCATGCCAAAAAAGTTTGCTGTCATTAATGAAACAGGAATAGCGTAAAAGTATAACAAAAAAGACAGGATTAAAATCCCAACTACAATACTGTTGTTTTTCCTTGAAAATTCCATGCTTATTATGATTTATGGTTCATTATATCGTAAGTATTTTGAATCACCAAATGCGCTTTAAGCCTTTTATACCTTGAGTTACGAAATGCTTTCGAGGTATTTTCCCCAAATTCCAGAGCGAAAATTTGATAGAATTTTTATGCTTAGCCACGCATAAGCATAAAAATTATAGCGAATTTGCAGCTGGAATTTAGGGAAAAGACCCGAAAAGGCGTTTCATGTGTGCATTTCGTAATTCAAGGTTTTATAGGGCGAGGATTTGTCTTTTTTGATGAAGAGGATTGGAACGACCAACTGTCTTCTAGTAGGTGCTGTTTTTAAAGCAACGCTTTTTATTTACAAAAAAACCACCTTTTCAGTGATTTTTTTAGTAGAGATATAAAACATATTTTTTGCCTGCCATTCGAAGCCTCCCTAAATAATACCACAATGTCGGAAAGCCCTTCTTCGCTAAAGCTACGAAGAGCCATTCTTCACTGTGGCGAAGAATGGAGCGGGTAAGGAGAGTCGAACTCCTGTCACGACTTTGGAAAAGTCGGGTAATGCCGTTATACGATACCCGCGTTAATTTGTTCAGTTACTGATTCTATCCAGCCCATAATTCTTCTATGTAATCTCCTACCAAATTCTTTTTCTCCACCACTTCTAATTCTCAAATGAAGGGTACCATACGGTAAACTTCTTCTTTTTACTTCAGACT
>MHPA01000030.1:6241-15164 GCA_001820255.1 Candidatus Staskawiczbacteria bacterium RIFCSPLOWO2_01_FULL_38_12b
TTGGCAACACCTGTTATTTTTGACCAATAATTAGTGGCTTCTTTAATATTATTATCTGGATAAATATGGACAATCGGCGTAAAATTTTTATCTTTCAAATGACAAACCTCCCTAAACCATTTTATGGCAATCTTTATCATTTCTGGGTTAGAATTGGAAAACCTAATCTGCTCATACGCTTTAGTACCCTCACCAAGATAAAGACCTATTCCCAAAAACCATACATCTCTTTTTGTTATCTGTCCCAACTCCTTTTTCGCCAAATCTTTCATTTCTTGTATTTCTGTGATTTTTTGATTCTGTTTAAATACCGATGATTTAAGTTTTGCGATACCTATTCTTTTAATAACCTTTTCATTCGGGATATACGGAATACTATTAGTCCAATTAGCTACTGTAGTTTTCTTCAGTCCTAACTTTTCACAAATCATACCATAGGAGTAACCTTTTTTTCTGTAATTTATAGCTTTTTCCTTAAGACTTATTGGTTTCATAATATATAATTATACCCCTTGATATAATTATACCAGCATATAAACGAATATACAAATTTTAAAGAACGAGACCTACAAAATAATTTTTAATAATGAGACCGTTCCAATTCTTTCGCCGTTAAGTATTCCACCGGGGAAAAGTCATCGGTAAGCACTGGGTACACGGAAAAATCAAATGTGCTTACATCAATTTCTTTTTCTGCCAAACCGCTGATAATCGGATTCTTGTTTTTCTTAATGTTAACATCAGCAACATTAATATGGTTGGCACTATTATAACCAATAAAAATAAGATTTTGCAAGGTGGGTAATGCGGGGGACCTGGTCGCAAAAAAATAGCTATTGGGAAAAACCGTTTTAAATGTTTTCATTTCCGACAAGGCCAATGACGGTAAAATGGGAGACAAATTGCCAATCACGTTTGCCATAAATATACCATCATCATTTAATTTACTTTTTGCAGTAGCAAAAAATTCCAAGGTGGTTAAGTGGCTGGGGGTTGAATACAACGAAGCATAGGCGTCGGAAAATATAAAATCGTATTTTTTATCTGAATCGGAAAGCAATCGCCTTCCATCTTCAACAATATTATGAAGCCTTGGGTCATTGGGCACACCAAAATATTCTTTGGAAATATCAAATAATGACGGCTCAATTTCAGCCACATCAATAGTTGCTTTTGGCAAATCGGCCAGCAGGGCTTTTGGCACGGAATACGCTCCGCCGCCAATCACCAATGCCTCTTTTACTTTTGGGGTAAATATAGAATAAAGGGCGTAATATTTAGTATATTCATAGACTAAGTCTGGCGAGTTAATAAATGCGGCGGCAGAAGAATTGCGGTCTTGCAACAAAAACCTTGCCGGTTTTTTTTCAAATTCGCCGTCGTAGACAGTAATTTTTTGATACACGCCTTCATAGGTATACGATCCGGATTTTGTGACCGCGGGGTTAGTGAAAAATGCCACCCCCATAAACAGGGTGATTATGAAAAGTACTTTAAGTAAAAGCCTTACTTTTAACAAAGAACTGATCCCCAATACGATGAGTAAAAAACCAATACTTAAAATAATTTTGTTAATTCCGAAATTGGGAATTAAAAAAAATCCGGCTGACAAACTGCCAAAAATACTGCCAAAGGTGGACCAAAAAAATATCTGCCCCGACACACTGCCAATGCCCATAGTTTGAAAACGCATAGCTTGGAGCTTTATGGCAAAAGGGGACAGCATGCCAAGCAGAAAGCTTTGCAAAAAAAACAGCAGCATCGCTGAAATAATAGGGCCCTGCACAATGGAAAGCTTATATCCAAACCGAGACAAAAAAACTATTCCTAAAAGATGCAATAAAATAACGGACAATCCGCTGGCGGTAATAATGCCATAAAATAATTTTTCTTGCGGATATTTGTCAGCCAGCTTGCCGCCGGTATAATACCCCATACTGAGTGCCAACAACACCACGCTAATAATACTGGATACGGAAAAAATAGTGTTACCAAAATAGGGAGATAAAATGCGGGTTGCCAGAATTTCAATAATCAAAACACAGGCTCCGGTAATAAAGACAAAAAAGGGTATTGTAATTTTTCTGAAAGAAAAATAATTCAAAATTTAAAAATCAAAATCCAAAACGACAATTCAACATTTTGCATTTTGATTTAATTTTTTGTCGGGGCGCCGAGATTCGAACTCGGAACAAACGCTCCCAAAGCGTTCGTGTTACCGTTACACCACGCCCCGTGATTTACTTTTTATAGTTGCGAAACTGCTTATCGTGTTGCCAATATTGCTTGTAATGTATTATTCTATGACAATTAGAACAAACAACGGCGCATTTTTCAATCTCCTTTTTCACCCTATTAAAGGCTAAGTGATTATAATTTGCATAACCTATGCTAAATTCCTTATCTCTCAAGTGATGAAAGTCCAAGACTCTACGATCTTTTATACCACATTTATGGCATCCATGCTTTTCTTTGTAACCATCTAGAAACTTACGGTATTTTTCTTTCAATACCTTCTTAGCATCACTGAAACAGTACCGACATTTTAAGCGCCTATAAATCTTGCCTCTTATTGTATTTGCTACACCGAAATCTAATTCTGGAAAATATTTGTTGCAATACTTACACAACTTCATGCCCTAACTATAATACTTTTGGGGGCAGTAATCAAGGTTCAAAAGCATCATAAACAAATTTGAAGTGATTTCTTACTATAATTTAAAGGACTTAACTTGTCAAAGGCTAAAATATATGATAAAATTTTAGATAATTGTTTATCATCACGCCCTCGTAGTTCAATGGACAGAACGAAAGGTTTCTAACCTTTTAATGTAGGTTCGATTCCTACCGAGGGCACAAGCCAACGAAAATATGGCGGTCGTGGTGTAGTAGCAGCACAACGCTCTGTGGCAGCGTTAGCGGGAGTGCAATTCTCCTCGATCGCCCCCAATGTTCAAAAAGAAAACGTCTATCTTTAAAAAGATAGACGTTTTCTTTTTTATTAGATATACTGTAGATATTAAGTATCTTTAGACTATGAGTGAATTCAACAAGCTCTACGAATTTATCAACCTTGCGCAAAAAAATAGAAAGTATCCGACTAATACCGCCCACGGAAGAAGGGCGGCTTTGAAGTTATTTGAAACTGTATTGCATCCCGATGAACTGGAAGATTTGAATTTGATAGAGGAACGCATGAAAGAGATTTATTTAAGCTTAATTAGCAAACATAAAGATGCGTTTAGCATTAAATCATTAAATACCTACAAGGGGAGATTACTGAAAGTTATTTATGACTATAAAAGATATGGTGGTGACCACGAAGCCATCGCTCGATGGGAGGTAAAATTACGCAAACACAAAGATAAGAATGTCTTGATTAAAGGCAACAAAGATATAACCATATCTAATATATCTTTTCCAATTCACAGACATGTGCATAAGATTCAGATTTCATTAGAGAGTGGAGAAAATTGCTCTATAGAGCTACCGAAGAAGATTACCCAAGAAGATATATCTATCATAACTAAGATTATCGGTTCATTGGCCGATAGATAAGTTGTGGAAAACTTTATAAAAAATCGCCATTTGAGCAACTTTTTGTTAGAATTTATATATGTATGAGTCGCCCATAAAATATCAACGCACGCGAGAAGAGAAGGTTAACCAGCTTTTAGCTTGGAAACGTAGCGATAAAGCATTTTTTGCAGCCGGAGCATGCCATATTCTGGCATTCGCTTTCAGGGATTTGCAGCCCCAAAGGAATCTTGAATTAATTTTTATCCGACCTAAAAATAACACCAAAGGTAGTCATGTTTATGTGCTGGACGGCGAATGGGCTTTTGATTTTAATGGTTGGACAAAAGAAAAAGAATTACTTGAAACCACCCAAAAAGTTTGCAGAAATATTTATCCCACATGGGATTATGATAAAATTTTTATCACAGAAGATTTAGAAAACTTTTGTAAAAACAATAATCACCGACTACCTGCTTATTTTGCATATTTGCCTTGAGAACGAACCCATAATTACATCAGACAATTTAGCGATGATCCGCCCAAAAAATAAACCAAAAGCCACGGCTAGAAGGCCGCAGCTTTTTATTCTATTTTCTACTTTCTATTTTCTAAATTCTACCGTGCGTACTCAACCACCCGGTTTTCCCGAATCACCGTCACTTTAATTTCCCCTGGATATTTTAATTCCTCTTCAATGTTGGCGGCGATTTGGCGAGCCATTTTTGAAACTCCCAAATCATCTACTTTATCGGCTTTTACAAATACGCGGATTTCACGTCCGGCTTGAATAGCATAGGTTTTTTCTACCCCTTCAAAACGGTTAGCAATGTCTTCCAAAGCTTTGAGCCGTTGCAGGTAATTTTCTATGGTGTCTTTGCGGGCTCCCGGCCTTGAAGCCGAAATAGAATCGGCTACAATCACAATGGCGGCTTCAATGGAATCCACCGGATAATCTCCGTGGTGGCTCCTCATCGCATGGATAATTTCTTCTTTTTCGCCGAATTTTTCCAAAATTTTAATCCCAATTTCAATGTGCGACCCTTCCATTTGCTGGTCCAATGCCTTTCCAATATCGTGGAACAGCCCGGCGCGCTTGGCAACTTGGGCATTGGCTTTTAATTCTTCGGCAATGGTTTGGGCAATCAGAGCCACCTCCATGGAATGCTGCAACACGTTTTGGCCGTAGCTGGTCCGATAATACAACCGGCCTAAAATTTGCACCAATTTATCGTTAACCCCCAAAATATTCATATCATACAGGGTCTTCTCCCCGGCTTCTTTGATTACTTTGGAAATTTCCTGTTTTGCCTCTTCCACCTTTTCTTCAATTTTTGCCGGCTGAATCCTGCCATCCTGAATTAATTTATCCAGTGCCATTTTGGCAATCTGGCGGCGTACCGGATTAAAACAGGAAATCACCACGGAGTCTGGCGTATCATCAACAATTAATTCAACTCCGGTTAATTTTTCAAAAGCTTTAATGTTTCTGCCTTCTTTGCCGATAATCCGACCCTTAATGTCTTCACTAGACAAGGTAATGGTGGTGGTGCTTAATTCCAGGGTATGGTTTACCGCGCATTTTTGAATGGCCAACGTGACAATTTCACGGGCTCGCAAGGCAAGGGTATCCTGGCCCGATTGGTCTAACTTTTTTATCCGTTCTAAAATATCTTTTTGAGAATCTACTTCCACCAAAGCTAATAGTTCTTTCTTGGCATCTTCCCGAGTAAGACTGGCTACTTTTTCAAGTTTTGATTCCGCCTGCAGTCTTAAAGCGTCAACACCCTCTTTGGCGATTTTTAATTTTTCGGCTTTGTCTAAAATATCAACTTCTTTTTTATCAAAGGCTTCTATTTTGCCTTCCAGTAATTTTTCGCGGTCTAAGATAAGCTGTTGGGCTTTTAAAAATTCCCTTCGCCTTTCGTCAACTTCTTTTTGCGATGTTTCCAGGATTTTAGAAGCCTTGCTTTGAGCGTCTTTTACCAGCTGCGCAGTTTCCTCTTTTGTTTGCTGGACTTTTTTAATAAGTTTTGCTTCCAGCGAACCGGCCCTTTTTTTGGCCAGCGACTGTCGGGCATAATAACCGATAATACAGCCGGCTACCAACGCTACTACGGCGGCAATGAATATGATAATTATTTGATCCATATTTTTAAAAATCCCAAATCTCAATTACCAATTCCCAATGAAAATCATAATTCTTAAATTCCAAAACGATTTGGCCATTTAGATTTTAGACATTTCATTGGTCATTGGGGTTTGGTCATTGGGGTTTTATTTTGGTTAAACAAACAAAACCCACCAACGTAGTGAGTTTGACATATTTTTAAGACTTTCAGTTAAAACTATTTGGCAGCCCCTATTACTTCGTCAATAAGGCCATATTGCTTGGCTTCGGCGGCTGTCATATAAAAATCGCGGTCGGTATCTTTTTCAACCGTGTCTTGGGGCTGTCCGGTATGTTTTGATAAAATCTGGTTAATGGACGCTTTGATTTTTATAATCTGCTTGGCGGTAATTTCAATATCCGCCGCTTGGCCTTGGGCTCCTCCGGCAACCTGGTGAAGCATAATTTCAGCATTGGGAAGGGCAACCCGCTTGCCTTTGGTTCCCGCCGCCAAAATAACCGCTCCCATGGAAGCCGCAAGCCCGATACAAATAGTAGACACGGGACACTTTAAAAACTGCATCGTATCATAGATGGCAAGTCCCGCGGTAACTGAACCTCCAGGGCTGTTGATGTAAAGCTTTATGTCTCTTTTTGGATCCTTTGAAACTAAATACAACATTTGGGCGATTACCACGTTTGCGTTCATATCGGTAACAGACCCAGCCAAAAAAATAATACGCTCTTCTAAAAGCCTTGAAAATATGTCATACACACGCTCACCGCGTTGTGATTTTTCTACAATAGTTGGTACTATTGGCAATTGATTGTAAAATTCCAAATTACAATATACCCGCCTGCGCCAAGGCTTTGGCGGGCAGGCAAATTACAAACAATATCAAAATTCTAATAAATAAAATTCAAAATATGTTTGTGGTTTGTAATTTGTTATTTGTGGTTTGAAAAGTTTTCCAGTTTTTGGAAAACTTTTTCGTTAAATATCGCACCTTTACTATACTCTGTTAATTGACCTATGTCAATTTTTTTTAATTGCTCCTGGGTGTAATTTTTCATCAATTTTGGCAGGTCTTGAGCCAATTCTTCGGGGGTTACTTCTATATTTTCGGCCTTGCCGATTTGACGCAATACCAAAAAGTTTTTAATCCTTTTTTCGGCTTCCAACCTATACGTATCTTTTATTTCCTGTTCGGTTTTTTTGACCGAAGCCAAATATTGCTCAAAAGGAATGTTAAACTGCCCGGCAACCTGCACTTTTAAATCTTCCAACAACCGCTCTTTTTCAAACTCCACCATTTTTTCCGGTAAATCAAAATTAACTTTTTCTGAAATTTCTTCCAGCATTTGGCTGCGCGCCCGCTGTTTTTCGGTTTCCTGTTTTTCCAGAGTAATGCCTTCTTTTAAATTTTCTTTCAATGCCACCAAGGTGTCAAAAGTACCCAGCGATTTGGCAAAATCATCATTGATTTGGGCCAATTCCATTTTTTGCACCGACAACATCTTCACGTTAAAGGTTGCGTCTTTGCCGGCTAAATCCTTGCGGGGGGTATTTTCTGGAAATTTAGCGGTAAATTCTTTTTCCTGGCCAGCTTGCATGCCAATCACATTTTCTTCAAAGTCTTTTAAGAATCCGCCGTTGCCCAAAATAAAACGGTCTTTAATAGCTTTGCCATCATTTAAGGATTGGGTTGCGTATTCGATTTCCACAAAGTCACCCGGTATGGCCGGTTCGTTTTTTAAAGTAAACTTAGCGCGAGATTTTTGCAGGTAATCAATGGTTTCCTGGATTTCTTTTTCAGTTACCAAAACGTCATGTTGCTTTACGCGGCTTACCATTTCTTTATAATCAGGCAATGTAACTTCCGGCAAAACAGTAACCTTTACCGTAAATAAAAATTCACTACCTTTAGCGATTTTTTTAATTTGTACATCCGGATCACCAATGGGCTCCAGTTTTTGCTCTTCCACAAATTTAGAGTAAGCCCATTTTACCGCCAAATCTCCCGCTTCCATCAAAATATTTTCCTTGCCAATTTTTTCTTCCACCATATTGGCCGGCACATGCCCTTTACGAAAACCATCCATTTTCACATGCTCTTTTAAATGCAACACCGCCTGGTCAAAATATTTGGCAAATTCTTGGGCAGTTAACTCAAATTGTATCTCAATCTGAGATTTGTCCAACTTCTTGATACTGGTTTTCATGTTATGATTCTGTAGTCTTAATTATATTTACGATTTTTCTAATTTTCCTTGCCCCGCGAAGCTTTAGCAAAGTGGGGTTTATTTCTGTTTTCATTTTTTTAATTTTTTTGACTTTTCTTTTTCTAGCCTCTTTTTTTCTTTTTGCAGTTCTTTAATATGTTTTTCGGTTGGTAAGTTTTCAGGTAATTCTCCGCCAATATCTTTAATAGTTTGTCTTACTTTTCCCCCCACCATAAAATGCGTTCTTGTAGCTAGGTCTTGGCCTTTTATATTATCTTTTCTGATTTTCTCATCAGTTTGAGTAATTCTAAATAAATTTGCTGCCAATTCGGTTGAGCCAGCTACGTCCAGCAATTCACCCTTTTTAGCATTTTTTCGTTTTTCTATATCAAATAAATTCATGCCATAAAGACCGCGATATCCTTCATTATTAAATGCCCCAAAATGAGTAACACCTGCACTTTTGGCAGTTTTAAAAAGTTTTTTATTTTGATTTGACACTTCGCCACGAATAAATAGCCTTTTATCACTATCGGATAATTGCTCAAATATTTCCTGTTTTCTAGTTTGAGCCTATCTTGACCATTTTTCCCGTTCGGGAAAAATGGTTTTCCACAGCCTCGCCACTATTCATACATGCCCTAGTAGCTCTCACAATAACTTCTTCAGCTTTTCCCCATTTTTCGTAACCTAACATCGGAAGTAGCTCACGAGCTCCCCAATATTCAGTCCCATGCTCATCAATTTTTTTAATCCTTTCAAAACTTTTATAAGAATCTGACGGTGTTATCTCTGACATGTTTTCATAAATATTTACTCAATAATTTTTGAAACACCACCTAGTACTTCTAGTGCTTGATTATCGGTTAATCTTAGCACTTTGCAATTATTTTTATTTTCAAATTCATTAATAATATTTTCTTCTTTTCTTTGGTAATGCGGACACATTATTTTATCAGTCACACAAAGGCCTGTCATATCCTGTAAATTAACATCATTAGGGTCAAACGGACTGGCTATGGAAATATCGAGTCCAGCAATTACACTTCCTGCACTTACTCCCACATATACTAT
>MHPA01000030.1:15188-33356 GCA_001820255.1 Candidatus Staskawiczbacteria bacterium RIFCSPLOWO2_01_FULL_38_12b
TATCAAAATCGGTATTTTTTAAGTGGTACATCAAGTAAAATGTATTTCCACCGCACACATACATAACATCATAACTATTTACATCTCCTGCTACAGAAGTATTATTGATATCCAGCCAAGAAATATTTTCTTTGAGAATTCCCAAGCCAATTAATTCCTTCTCCGATTCTTTCACATAAAACATTTCTTCGCCATTTTCCAGTTTGTACTCGGAAGCCGTGGGAATAAAAAGAACTTTAATACTTTTTGGAATTTTGTTAACTAATTCTAAAAATTCTTCCCCGATTTTAGGATTTAAAAACCCAGCGGAGGTTAAGAGCAGTTTTTTAACGTTTATGTTCATGTTTTTTATTTTTATCCGTTTTATTAATATCATCTAAAAAATCGCCCAACTCTTCCAAATCATCCAAAATACGATGAGACTGGCAAACAGTGCACCCAAAATCAAAATCTCCACATTTTTTGCCCCAATGCTTAATAATTTCTTTTCTAAACTTTTTTGCCAAACTATGGTATTTATTCATTATATTTTAACGATAAATATCTTTTCTATGCCCAATATTAAAAATCAATACTTTGCCCTGAGACAGAAATTTAAAAAGCGCCCTGAAATCGCGCTCAATACGAAACGAGTAAATGCCAATAAATTTTCCGGTCAAAGGTTTAGTTTTAAGTTGAGAACTAAAAGGATTTTCCTTTAATAAAACAACAAGTCGCGCTAACTTGACTTGCTGTTTTTCGGTAAGTTTTTTGACCTGTTTCTTAAAATGGTCGCTATAATAAACTCTTACCATGCCATTATTTACCCCTTATGTGCTTTAAAAAAGAGTCGGCATCTTTAAATTCATACTTAGGTTTTCCCTTGGCGGCTTTAAGGATTTCTTTAACAAAATTTGGATTATATTCACCCTCTGGGTCGCGACCAAATTGGCCAATTACAAAAGAACGCAAAAGCGCTAGCTCTTTTTCTAATTCGTTTGTTTTTTGTTGTAAGGCTTTAGTGGTCATGTTTTTATGTTATCAAAACTAACATGTAAGTCAAATTTTAAATAAATGGTGATAAATGGTGGCTGCCCCTATTTACTGCCCCTATTTACTGCCCCTATTTACCATGCCCCTATTTACCATTGCCCCCATTTACCCATAATTTCTGTTTTCATATAAAAGTAAAACTCAGATAAATCTGAGGCAATAATAATTAAAAATTAATTATTTTTTCAAGGAAACGAGACTTGCTGGAAAATTGACTGTTAAAATGTAGCCGAATTTTTTCAGTAATCCCACTCCAATAATAGGCATCCCATCACTGATTAGGACCTCCATCGTTTTTTGAGCACCTTCCATTGAAACCTGGGCTAATCCCGCAAACATACCTACAGTATTTTCGTCAGCTAAAGTTATCAATTCCGTGTGCGTAGTTTCAATTCCTAATTCCACAGCATCTTTTAAAGATATTTTTAATTCTCCGGTAAAACCCGTATCAACTAAGGCAGTAACTTCTTGGGTTTTTGAATTCCAACCTATAGTTAAAGGTATAAGAGGCCTGCTATTATAAATTGCTCCATGAATCATAGGGCATCTTTTTTTAGCCTAGAAAAAATTTCGTTTACTGAAAAACCAATCTTAACTACAAAAAAAACTTTATCAGGATATTTCTTTTTTGCGGCCTCTACGGCTTTAACACTTGAATCAGCAAAAAAAACATCCTTACTATCAACCTCTATAGCCAAAAATTTACCATTATATTTCGGCTGGTATTTAGATTTAATTTTTTCATATATTCTCTTCCCCTTATTGACGATTGCCCCTATATCGACAGTTTTTACTAAATTTTCTTCCATGGTCTTATGTTACTATATTTCCCAAAAAACTCAAATTTAATAAATGGCTGTCCCCATTTCCCCTTTGTGGGAAGTTTTACACCCTTTTGAAAAAGTATTTTTTGTAATCATTACACTAAAAATGTAACTATTAAGTTACTCTAGAACTGTTCCCGCGATTATCTCTTTTTAACTACCGATGCGTATGATATGAAGGTTCCCCAAATGATTGTTTTATATATTACAGGTTCTTTCATATTTGTTGGGACTATTCTTTCTACACTAAACCCAGGCCCAAAAGAAATATCTTTCTTGGATTTATGACTTAGCAATTTTTTAATTTCTTCTGGTTCTTCAAAAACATGGTAAATTTTGAGAGCATAAGGTTCTTTCATTAAGCGTTGCTCAAACTTATACTCCAATCCTCTAAAAATTTTCTCTAAAACTGGAGGGAGTAAATCAACAGGCGCAGGAATATAAGATTGACTTTCTAATGGGAAACCTTCATGGGGACCCAATCCCGGAAAAGGTTTTTTATCCTTAGTATACGGTTTTAAATTTTCTTTTAACCATTTAAGGAATCTTGGATTTTTAGTGTAGGTGTGGAATAATTTCTTTGTTATTCCAGACATCTCAGCTTTTGTAGGGTCTATACAAGGTACCAATCTCATAAAAAGCTTCTGCTCTAACTTCCCAAATTTTTCATTACATTCTCTGCAGCTAGGAACAGTCAATCTTTGTATATTTTGCGGGGTATTATCTGTATACCAAGAACTAGGAAAAATATGATCTCTTGTCACCTCAACAAGCTCCTTAAAACAATGAACACACTTTCCCATATATTTATACTAAGAATGCAACTATAAGCAACGCCACGATATTCAACACCTTAATCATAGGATTAATAGCCGGTCCCGCAGTGTCTTTATATGGGTCTCCTACGGTATCACCAGTGACGGCAGCTTGGTGGGCGAATGAACCCTTGCCTCCCAAGTTTCCTTCTTCAATGTATTTTTTGGCGTTGTCCCAAGCGGCGCCTCCGGTGGTCATGGAAATTCCCACAAACAAACCGGTAACTGTGGCTCCAATTAATAATCCCCCAAGCGCCTCGGGTCCCAAGAATACACCCACTAAAATAGGAGCAACTACGGGGATTAACGCCGGAATCATCATTTCTTTAATGGCGGCCTTGGTGACAATATCTACGCATTTTCCGTATTCGGGTTTGGCAGTGCCTTCCATCAAGCCCTTAATTTCTCTAAATTGTCGGCGCACTTCTTGGACTACTTTGCCGGCGGTTTTTCCCACCGCACCCATTAAAAAGCTGGCAAACAAATATGGCAAAAGCCCGCCAATTAACAAACCCGCAATGACTTTTGGATTTGATAAATCAAAAATGGCGACAGTCCCCAGCCTATTGGTAATTTCTTGAGTATAGGCAGAAAATAATACCAAAGCGGCCAAACCAGCTGATGCAATGGCATATCCTTTGGTGACCGCTTTGGTGGTGTTGCCAACGGCGTCAAGCGCATCGGTGATTTTTCTGACTTCAGGATCCATGCCCGACATCTCGGCAATTCCGCCGGCGTTGTCGGTAATGGGGCCGTATGCGTCAACCCCGACCACAATGCCAGAAATAGACAACATGGAAACCACTGCCAACGCCACCCCATAAATTCCGGCCAAACCAAAACTTATGATAATTCCAGATGCAATTAATAAAATAGGAAAAGCGGTTGATTGCATGCCAATGCCGATGCCTCGTATAATATTGGTTCCGTGCCCGGTTTCACTAGCCTGCGCAATTGATTTTACGGGGCCGTATTTTTTTGAAGTGTAGTATTCCACGATAACAAACATTCCGGCGGCAATTACCAATCCAACTATGCAAGATAAAAATAAATTATTGGCGGCAACCATTTGGCCTGCCATCATTTTTGAAATAACAAAATAAAACGCAACGGCTGATAGAATAATTGAAACGATCACGCCTTTGTACATAGCCCCCATAATGCTCTTTGATTTTCCCAATTTTACAAAGAAGCTTCCGATAATAGAAGTCAAAATTGAAATGCTTCCCAGCATTAACGGAAGTAACACAAATTGCGGACTTTTTGGATATAGCAGTGCGCCCAAAATCATGGCCGCAACCATTGCAACAGAATAGGTTTCAAAAATGTCGGCGGCCATACCGGCACAATCTCCCACATTATCTCCCACCTGGTCGGCTATGACTCCGGGATTTCGAGGATCATCTTCGGGAATATTTTTTTCAATTTTTCCTACCATATCGGTTCCCACATCGGCGGCTTTGGTATAAATTCCCCCGCCGACCCTGGCAAAGACAGAAATCAAACTGGCGCCAAAACCCAGGGCAATTAAGCCTGAAATTCCGGTTAAAAAATAATATCCCGAAACCGCCAAAAGCCCGAGGCTTACCACCAAAAGGCCGGTAACCAATCCGCCCTTAAACGACAAATCCAACCCCTGTGCCAAGCCTCGCCTTGCCGCCTCGTCAGGCGAGCCTCGCCCAGATGGGCGGGAAGCTTCGGCAACTCGGGTGTTGGTTTGGGTAGAAACCAACATGCCAATAAACCCTGACAACCCCGATAAAAATGCGCCGATTAAAAATCCAAAAGCCATTACCCAGCCCATAAAAATCCAAAGTCCTAAAAATAATACCAGCGCCACCACGCTTACGGTTTTGTACTGGCGCTTTAAATAAGAAATAGCGCCTTCTTGAATGGCGGCGGTTATGGCAATGGCTTTGCCTTTGGCCACCGGAGCCTTGTTAATTTTTACAATCAAGAAAAATACAAAAGCGATGGCAAAGAGCGAAACAATAATGGGAAAATAGATGATTAACATGCTACAATTTGAAATTTGAAATTTACAATTTGAAATCAATCTGCGCCACCTGCGGGCGGCGCAGAAAAATAAATGAAGCAACCCTGGGGCAGAGCCCACAGGGTATCCGTGCAAGGAAGGATTTATAATCAGAAACCTAAGGTTTCCGATACCTTCCTAAGCGGACACCCCGCGGCAGAGCCGACGGGGAATACTTGCTATTAAAAATTTGAAATTTTAAAATTCAGAATTAAAAATTTGAAATTAAATATTAATTATTTTTCTTCGGAAACTTTTTCGGTTTCTTCAGAATTTTTTTTAGTTTTCTTAGGTTTCTTTTTGGGTTTTTCTTCTTTTTCGCCTTCGGGTTTTTCCTCTGCCAAATCTTCTGCATCTTTCTTTCCATCCTTTGCATCCTTTACATCTACGGCCTTCTCATCCGGTTTAATATCTATTTTCCAGCCGGTTAAGTTTGACGCCAATCTTACATTCCTGCCGTCTTTGCCGATGGCCAGCGAAAGCTGTCCCTCTGAAACAAATACGACTGCTGTATTTTTTCCGCCGCCTAGCGGATCAATTTTTACTCCTGAAATTTTAGCAGGAGACAGGGCGTTGGTAATGAATTTTGCCGGGTCGTCTTTCCACTCAATTACGTCAATTTTTTCGCCGCCCAATTCGTTGATGACTGCCATAATGCGGGTTCCCCGCTGGCCAACACAGCTTCCAATAGGGTCAATTCCAGATTCAGTGGAAGCCACTGCGATTTTTGTCCTGTATCCAGGTTCGCGGGCAATGGATTTTATCACCACAATTCCGGAAGAAATTTCCGGTACTTCCAATTCAAAAAGCCGCGAAACCAATTTTGGATACGCCCTTGAAAGCATCACCATGGACCCCTTTGGCCCGTCTTCCACTTTTAAAATGTAAAACTTTAACCTTTGGCTCTGGCGGTAAAATTCCCCGGGAATCTGTTCTTCACGGTTTAAAATCCCCAATGTCTTGCCAATGTCAATTAAAATCGTGCTTCCTTCTATGCGCTGGACCACACCGGAAATAATTTCACCTTCTTTTGAGCGGTATTCAGATGCGATGACATCTTTTTCGGCTTCCCGTATTTTTTGCAAAATAACCTGCTTGGCGGTTTGCGCCGCAATCCTGCCATAATCCTGCTTTGAAACTAAGGGGATTTCCAACTCTTCGCCCAATTGGATTTTGGGGTCTTTTTTTTGCGCCTCATCAATCATAATGTGCTTTTCGGAGTTAAACACCACTTTTTTTGGCGCCTCCTGGTCTTCTTGAATTCTGTCAAAATCTTCAGACGGCACAATCTTTTTTTCCCTTAACGCATCAATCTCTTCTTGCGTATAAAGCATTGATTCGTCCACCGCCAGTTTTAACTGCCAAAACTGGACATCTCCGGAAACCGGATTGAATTTGGCTTTTATTTTTTGGCCCTTTTGGCCATAATCTTTTTTGTACGCAGTAGCAATGGCTGCTTCCAGCGTTCCTATGATTACTTCCGGGGAAATACCGCGAGTTTCGGCAATCTGCCCCAGTGCCCTTTGAAATGATTTGATATCCACTAGTATTAATTTCGAATTTCGAAACTCGAATTTTGAATAAATTTCGAATGACTTAATTTCGAAAAGTGTTTTAAAAATTAGGAAATTCTGATTTTATTCGAAATTAAAAATTCGAAATTCAGAATTTAGGTAAAAATAAATGCCCGTTTTCAGACGGACACAACAGTTATTCATTAAGTTAACTTATTTATAATATAGCAAAATAAAAAGCTCGCGTCAAGACAAAACAGAAAAACAGAAAAAAATGCCGTATTGGTTTTTCATAAAACCTATACGGCGTGGCGTAAATTAACCAATATTTTCGGGAGAAACGACTTTTCTGTAGCCCAAACTCAAGGCAATAGCCAGTACCTCCGGGTACGTTGGATATGGCCGCCTCATTTCTATTTTATACCTATCGATTGCCTTTAAAAATTCCCGCTCTTCATCTGAATGATCGAACCTCATCCCATTAATCTGTGTAATCAAAGACCTTGGCCTTTTCCAGTTCTTTTTTTTGGACATGAGAAACTTTCTCCTGTAAAAGAGCAACAAAGAACTACTCTCATAAAAAGAGTAACCATTTTACATTAACATAAGTCTATTACAAAATCAAGATTTCTGGTCATAATTTCTGGCCATAAAAAATCCCCAGCTCGGTTGAACTGGGGGATAACCGAAGTAACTTGCTATTTTTTAGTGAAGGAGTGAGCTTCGTTTTCTTCTCGTTCTTTCTCAAGGCGTTTTTCTATGCGATAAGCCCCGAAAAAGAATGCAGATGCGCCTAATGCCACAAATCCAGCAAAAAAGCTAAGAATTCCTGGCCAAGGCCAAAGACTTGCCTCCCCCTTTAAAGCCGAGGGTATTGGTACAATGAGTATAAAGACACCTGCTACGCAAAAGAAAATAGCGTTAAAAAGTGTCGTGGGAGACATTCGTTCGTAAGATTTCACTGCGCACCTCCTTTGAAAAGATTAGATAGCGACTCAATCCACCCTTCATAGTAAGGTATAGACAATGTTACAATCCAAAGTCCAGTAAATGCAATAGGTAAAACATTTAAGAGCAAGTGAAATGTCGGGAAACTATTTATAGATTCCCAGCTCTTCCCACTGAATACGCGAAACACAAGTAAATCCTTATCGGGTGGCTCTACTGTCTTGAGGCAAGATTGCCAATGGTCTATCCATTGTTGAGTTTTTAGGTTGATTGCCAACCAGAAAAAACCTAACGATAAACCCGCTACTCCGAGAATCAAATAGTATGGTTGTATGCCAGGTTTCCCTATTTGCGTTGCCAAAAAAGAAAAACCAACCGCATTAATGGCAATGAACATTTGGCTTCGCGACCAACGCAATGTTACTTCAGTGTTACGGGACATGCAAATACCCGTGTACATGGCCTTCTGATCGTCAGTCATCTTGTGTGGTTGTGGCACATCCATAGACAGCATCCTTTATGTAAAAGTGGTGTTGGCTTGTTAAAGATCTGGGCGAATGATTCTTTTATACCAAATATATTCTATTATGTAAAATCTTCTTAACCTTCTACCACATTTCCAAAATAATGCAGTTTGGCGTTGCGCAACTCTTCATCTACCAAAATTCCAATAACATCAATTTGATGGGGTATATTCTGCGGATATTTATTTTTTTGCAGCCATATTTGGGCTAAGTTTTTTAACTTTTGTTGTTTTTTGTAATTAACGTGATCTTCAGGAAAAAAACTATCATCGCTACCGATGATAGTTTTTACTTCTACAAAATGAATGGTTTTGTCGGCGTGCGTAAAAAATTTAAATTTTTTGCGCGCAATAATATCTAGTTCTCCAAAAATTACCTGCCCGCACAGGCGGGTCCTCCAGTTTTTCCCCAGGATATTAAAGCCTTTCTTCACAAGATACTCACAAGCAAGCCGTTCTCCCAAATCTCCTAATTCCTTAGTGCCCATGTTGTAAATTTTACAATTTTAAATTTTGTAATTTTATAAATAATTTCTTAATGACTAAATTTTTAAACTCGTCAAGTTTTAGAGATTAAAAAATTAATACATTATTTAAAAATTAAAAATTGGGAATTAAAAATTCAGTTTACTTTCCATTTTTCAAAGGAGGATATAATTGCTGGTCAATGATCCTTTCAAAACAAACCCGGCCGGGCGTATGATTCCAATTTTGGAAAGTTTCACCTGGGTACATTGCGGGAACCGGTATTGATTTTGGATTATTTACTTTACTGTCTAAATTAAACGTGGCGCATAATTCAAACTGTAAATTTGCGGCATCTTTTATAGTATATTCATAACTTGCATAAGTTTCTGGATCTTTTGGGGCGGCATATCCGGAAATCGAATCATTTAAATCGGCTAATGTATTTGGCAATACGCCTTTTCGTTGCCAATAATTTACCACCTGGTATTGAATGCCTTGCAAATCATTGGTTCTTTGCTGGTCAAATTGAGCTGACCGCGCCTTCATGGGTGAACCGACGATAAAAAATGCCCCGACCACCAATACTAAAATAACTCCTCCGCAAACAAAAGCAAAATATTTGGCCTTAGTTGATGGAACAGGGTGCCTTACATCATCTAAATAATACCAAAAAATAACCACCGCAACGAATAGTACCGAAAGAGCTTTTAAGATAAATCTGGCGGTTATTTCCCCTCCCAAAAAAGTGTTAATCACAAACACCAAATCCCCGATGATAACCAAAGCGGTAATAAAAAGCGTCAGATAAATCAGCCATTTTCTTATTTTAGAATCCCGCACCTGCGATTCTTTGGTGTAAATGTTATTTAAAAACCATGACACCAGCAAAAAAAGAGGGAATACGATGAACAAAGATGCCAAGGCAAACCTCATGGAACTGGTAAGTCCATAATTATAATTTAGCGCATCTGGAAAAAAGTAATTAACGTACTGCCAGCAAAGCGTGATAAAACTTATCGCTGACCAGTACAAGGTTACGATGGCGAAAAGATGCAAAAACACATCACGGGGCAAATTTCTTTTTGGCGCAATTACTGGCGATTGAAAATTGTTTTCCATATTTTTAAAAATTAATTATTTTTACTTATTATAGCACAAATGTGGACCTGGCGAGAATCCCTGCCTGCCGGCAGGCAGGGAACTCGCATCTCCGCTTTGTCCCGATAGTTTTGGACCCAGGCAGAATCGGACTGCCGTCTCGTCAATGCGAATGACGCATCTTGCCACTGGACCATGGGCCCACCAAAACTATCGCAGATCCTCGCATAAGGAATTTTATTTATAAAATTCCTTATCGGGACGAATGTAACGCTCCGATAGCGAAGCTATCGAGAGTCCTCGTATAAATTTAACACATTAAATTTATTGGGATAATGCCACTTTACTACAGGCCCAAGCGGTACGCGGGGAATTTTAAATTTTGTAATTTTAAATTTTTAAATAATTTTTAAATTTTCCAATTTCTAATTTGTCGGGCTGCTGGGATTTGCACCCAGGCTAAATCTTCCCGAAAGACTCGTGCTGCTTCTACACTACAGCCCGCTCAATTTTTGTCGGGGCACTGAGAATCGAACTCGAGCTACCCCAGTAGTAGAAACTGCGGTTTCACTACGGGGCAGGCACGACCCCAATCGCCTACATTTTTTTCTTTCGGGGAGCCGAGAATCGAACTCGAGCTACATGACCCCCAGCCATGTGTACTACCTCTATACTACTCCCCGGTAAAAATGTAGGCGACTGGACACATGCGTATTTACCCCATAGAGAGCTTTGCTCTTCTACTGGGGCTGCCTCTATACGACACCCCGTTTTCACTAAATCCCAAATAACAAATTCCAAATCCCAAACAATACCAAAATTCAAATTTTTAAATATTAAAAAACGTGAAAAGTTTTGGATTTTAGGTTTTAGTAGTTTGGATTTATTTGTAATTTGCCTGCCCGCCAAAGCCGTGGCGCAGGCGGGTAATTTTGTATTTGTGATTTATGTCGCTATTTTACCCAATACTTGCTTTTTGTTTTTTCGTCTTCCTGTTTTTGAACCTCAACTTTTTCTTCCTTTGATTTTTCTGCCAATTCTTTTAACTTTTTATCTTCTAATTTTCCCAATGCTAAAATTTCTTTTTCTAAAAATACTTTAGTATTTTTCTTAGGATCATCTAGGACGTAACTTAATAAAACATCTAAAATCTGCCCGATTTTCGGCCCAGGTTCTATGTTTAGCACATCCATAACGTTTTTTCCATTAATTTTCAGCATGCCAACTGAAATAGGATCTTGCGACACCTTGTCAATAATATATTTTAAGTGGCGCAATTTGTAGGGCTCGGCTTTTGGAACGCCGCTTCCGATTCTATCAGCTTCCCGCACTTGCAACAATTCTTCTATGTTTTCCGGTCCGACATTGCGTACCAGCCGGCGAACCGAAGACTCTGTCACCTCATCGACATTGTAATAAAACATGTGCCACTTTACCAGCCTGGTAATTTTCTCTATGTCTTTATTGGAAAATTTCAACCTATGTAATATTTGAAATGCCATTTTGGCGCCAATCATTTCATGATTATAAAATGTAGACTCTTTGCCTTCGCCGACTTTTACGCGGGGCTTGCCGATGTCATGCAAAAGGGCGGCAATTCTCACATGTATATCAAATTTCTTTTTAGCAGTATATTCCAGCGCTCTTAAGGCGTGCTGGTAGCAATCGTAAATATGGTGCTTATTTTGGCCGACACCGTAATTTTCTTCCAATTCCGGCAATATGAATTTTAACAAATGCAATTGGCGCAGCAATTCAATGCCATTAGCGGATGAAGGCGCCATAATGATTTTTATAAATTCATCGCGGACCCTTTCTTTTGAAACCGCTTCAATCCAAAGACTGTTTTTTTTAATCGCTTGCGCGGTTTCTTTTTCAATTTCAAAATTCAACGTTGCAGCAAATCGTACTGCCCGCAACATTCTTAAGGCGTCTTCACCAAACCGTTCATCGGGGTTGCCAACCGTTTTAATTATTTTTGCCTTTAAATCTTCTTGCCCGTCAAAAGGGTCAATAACCTTGAAACTTAAATCCTGAAGCTTAAAACTTTTTTTCGTTTTTTTTGTTTCATGTTTCATGTTCCATGTTGCATGATCAAGCGCCATGGCATTTACCGTAAAATCCCTTCGAGACAAATCCTCTTGTAAATTTTTTGCGTACGTTACCTGATCGGGATGGCGCTTATCAGAATATGTTGCTTCAGAACGGAATGTGGTAACTTCAATTTCTTTTAATTTCTCCTTGTCGCTATCAGTTCGCACCGTCACGGTTAAAAAGTTATTTTCGTAAAAACTGTCGGGAAATACTTTTTTGATTTGATCCGGGCGAGCCGAGGTGGTAATATCCCAATCCTTGGGTTTTGTGCCAGCCCATTCGGCTCCGCTTAGAGCAAGTAAAAGATCGCGCACGCATCCGCCGACAATGTAGGCTTCAAAACCGCCGGCTTTAAGCTGGCTAATGATATTTTTTACTTCTTTGGGGATAGTCATAAAAAATTATTCTAATTATTCTAATTTCTAATTGTTCTAAATAATGACTAATCCCTAATTCCCAAAACCCTTTTGATATTTTGGATTTAGGATTTGATTAGGTTAATTAGCATAATTAGGTTAATTAGAAATTAGTTGTATTCTATCTTAAAAATTGATTAATTTCAATTATTCTGGTAAAATATCATTAAACTTGCCCTCGTGGTAAAAGTGAAATTTACCCAGCTGCGCCTTGCCTCCATGGTGAAATGCCTGCCCGCCATTGCCAAGCCCCCATGTTGAAATGGATATCATAACAGGCTTCGAACCTGTTGTTGGGAGTTCGAATCTCTCTGGGGGCACAAGGTAAGACTTTGGCAGGCAAGGACATGCACCCAGCTTCAAGCCAGTTATTGTAACTTCGAGTCCTGCCGAGGGCACCATTAGTAATTTAAAAATCAAAATTTAAAATTATGAAAAAGGTTTTTTTAGTTTTTTTCGCCTCATTAGCCCTTTTATTTTTATTTTCAGGAATGGTTCAAGCGGCGGCGGTATGCACAGATTCTGAAGCAACAGGCTTTGTCCCTTGCGGGGTAAAATTAAATGCGGATGGAAAAACCCTCGCTTGTCCCTGTGAATTGGGCCATTTTTTTATCATGCTTTTAAGAGTGTATAAATTTGCCGTGTATACGGTAGCCCTCCCTTTGGCGGGATTGATGATCGTATTTGGGGGTGTATTAATGCTCGTTTCGGCTGGAAACCCCGGATTGGCAGATAAGGGTAAAAATTTGATAAAGTATGCTATCATCTCCTTGATTTTAATTTTCAGCTCTTGGCTCATTATTGATGTAGTATTAAAGACAATAGGATATCCATTGAAATGGTATGATATCTAATTCCCTTGAATTATGAGTGGAGGTCGCTTTATCTGGATAAAACCTACCCCTTAATCTAAAATAAAAATTGCCTCCATAGCTTAGTCGGCAAAGCAGCGGACTCTTAATCCGTGGACCCAAGTTCGATTCTTGGTGGAGGCACCTGTTTTACTGGACAAATAGCCTAAAATAAAGTATCATTCATATTATTAATTAATCGAGGTAGCCGGAAGCTAACTTCAAAAAATTTCATGCTAAAAAAAGAAACAAAAACGGAAATTGTTAAAAAACACGGCATCCATCAAAAAGATACCGGTTCTTCTGATGTGCAAATTGCGTTATTATCAGAAGAAATAGACGCTCTGGTATTACACTTAAAAGAGCATCCAAAAGATTTACATTCAAAACGGGGATTAATCAGAATGGTAATAAAAAGGAAAAAATTATTGAGCTATTTGAAAGGAGAGGACGAAAAACGATATAAAGACATTGTCAAAAAAATAGGCCTCAAAAAATAGCACTATTGACCATGCAAAAACCCAAAGAACAACGAGTTGAAGTATTGATAGACGTGCAGAATTTGTACTATTCGGCGCGGAATTTGTACGGACAAAAAGTGAATTTTTCGGAAGTATTAAAAACTGGAGTGTCGGGCAGAAAATTCATCAGGGCTTTTGCCTATGTGGTGCGCACAAAAACTGGCGAAGAAAAGCCTTTTTTTGATGCACTGACCAAGCTTGGCATTGAAACAAGGGTGCGGGATTTACAGGAATTTTATGGCGGAGCCAAAAAAGCTGATTGGGACGTTGGAATTGTCATTGACGCTATACGAACTGCCGCCAGCCTGGACGTGATCGTGCTGGCTTCCGGCGATGGAGACTTTATTCCCTTGGTGGAATATTTAAAAAACCAGGGTAAACGGGTGGAAATACTATCATTTGGAAAAACCACTTCGTTAAAATTGAAAGAAGCCGCCGATGAATTTATAGATTTAGACTTGGAACCGGAAAAGTTCTTGTTAAAAAAATGAAACATGATAAGCAATATGCAAAAGTGGCCCAACATACTTAAGTACGATTTATACATTTGACGGAAAAACATATGCAATGGGGCAGATTATTAATGAATTCACAAAAGAACCGATAAATTAAAAATAAATAAACACGACGCCAATTTATCAATGACACCCTAATGTACTAATATGTTGCAAAACATATTCGTGAATTAGTGTGCGATTAAAAATTGGTGTCGCTACAAAAAATGATAAAAGATACATTTGAGTTGCCAATTGGCGATAAAACTCTAAAAATCCAGATGACTAATTGGGCCGAGCAAGCGTCTGGTTCATGCTTGGTGAGTCTTGGCGAAACCGTGGTCATGACTACGGCCATGATGTCAGAAAAAAATACTGACGACAAAGATTTTTTTCCTTTAAGCGTTGACTACGAAGAAAAGTTTTACGCAGCAGGGAAAATTTTAGGTTCTCGATTTTTAAAAAGAGAGTCGCGACCTTCTGATGAGGCGATATTATTATCAAGAATGATTGACCGGGCGGTGCGTCCCCTTTTCCCGATAGACTTTAAAAAAGAAATACAAATTATTGCCACCTGCGTATCGTTTGACGGCGAAAACGACCCGGATATTATCAGCATGATTGCCGGATCTTTGGCATTGGCAATTTCAAACATTCCCTGGAACGGCCCTCTGGCAGCCGTTAAAGTAGGTAAAGTTGACGGCAAGTTTGTATTAAATCCAACGTATAAAGAGCGTGATGCCAGCCAATTTGAATTAACCTTGTCGGCTATTGAGCATGAAGGTGAAATTTTGATTAACATGATTGAAATGGGGGCTCGCGAAGTTTCAGAAGAGCAGGTTATGGAAGCTTATGAATTTGCCAAAAAGGCGCTTATGCAAATTATTGATTTTCAAAAAACGATCGTGGCCAAAGTCGGCGTTAAAAAAGCCGAATTTAACCCAGCCGTAGAAAGCGAAATACACAAAGACATTACTGAATTTTTGGGCCAAAAATTAGATGATGCCATTACTAATGCAAAACCTGGAGAAAAAAACCTTGGCGAGGCAGAGGCGCTTCGCTATGAATTAGCGGCCTATATTAAAGAAAAATATCCTAATCAGCAAAAAGAAAAACAAGTCTTGCCGTTTTTTGAAAAAGAAATGGAACGGATTATTATCAGAAACATTCTTGAAAAAAACCAGCGGCCTGATGGCAGAAAATCCGATGAAATTAGAAACTTGGTGGCGGAAATCGCACTGTTGCCCCGAACCCACGGAAGTGCCATGTTCCATCGAGGATTAACCAAAGTGCTGTCTATTTTAACCTTGGGCGGGCCGGGCGACCAGCAATTGCTGGACGGAATGGAAATAGAGGGTAAAAAACGGTTTATGCACCACTACAATTTCCCTCCATTTTCTACGGGAGAAACCGGATTTATGCGCGGACCGAAGCGCCGGGAAATCGGCCACGGCCATTTAGCCGAAAAAGCTTTACTGCCATTAATTCCAGATCCAAAAGAATTTCCTTACACCATCAGGATTGTTTCCGAAGCGTTGTCAAGCAACGGATCAACTTCCATGGCATCGGTATGTGCGGCAACCTTGGCATTAATGGATGCCGGCGTACCGATAAAAAGCCCTGCCGCGGGTATTTCTATAGGATTAGCAAAAGATGAGGTATCGGGAAAGTATAAAGTATTAACCGACATCCAGGGCCCCGAAGACCACTTTGGTGATATGGATTTTAAAGTGGCTGGAACCAAAAACGGCATCACGGCGATTCAAATGGATATCAAGATAAATGGCATCAATAAAGACATCTTAAAAGAGGCTTTGGAAAAAGCAAAAGATGCAAGATTGAAAATTCTTGGTATAATAAGTGAAACCATCGCAGAGCCACGGAAAAATCTTTCCCAGTACGCACCAAAAATTCTATCCTTTATGATAAACCCCGCAAAGATCGGGGAAGTGGTAGGTCCGAAGGGAAGCGTGATTAATAAACTCATTGAAGAATTTGATGTTGCCATAGACATTGAAGATTCGGGACTGGTATTTATTACCGGCCAAAACCAAATGTTAGTTGACGGCTGTGTCGCAAGAATCAAGGGCATGGTAAAAGAGGTTGAAGTAGGAGAGGTTTTTCAAGGAACCGTCAGAAAAATTATGGATTTTGGCGCCTTTGTTGATTTAATTCCCGGACAATCGGGCCTGGTGCATATTTCTAAATTCGTCCCAAACCAAATTAAAAGCGTAAAAGATGTCGTACGCGAAGGCGAGGTGATTCCGGTAAAAGTCATCGGTATTGATGAATTGGGAAGAATTAATCTTTCAGCTATAGACGCCGGATTTAAACCAAAAAAGTAAAGACTAATTTGAAATTATTAAATATTTAAAACTTCAAAGTTTTACTTTGTTAAAATTTTGATACTTACTTATTGAAAATTCAAAATTCGTTGGTATGGCTACAAACAATCAAGTATTACAAGAAAAGGATTTTTTACAAAGAATGAACGTAAGGACGATGAGAAAAGACCTTGCAAAACTAAGAGAAGCCGATTCTTTGCAAGAAAGAAAGAAAATCAGCCAAACATCTGATGCGATTGATTATTCAAAAGAGTCCTTTGTTGCTAAAGAAAACACCATAACCCCGCCTGTCATAAAAAAAGAAACTGATACAAATTCCCCGCCAGCCACACAAGATGTCGTGCCAAAAAAACTGCCAGAAAAACCGGTGCAAATCACGCCAGAAAACGCTTTAATAGAAAAGATCATAGAAAATAATTTCAAAGAAAATACTCCCAAAAAAGAACCGGCGCCAGACTTGCCTCAAAACGAATTAATAGAAAAAACTTTTGAAGAAAACACCAGAAAAGAAGGTGATGTTGAAAGAAAAATCAAGGAATATGCGACCGAAGAAGAAAAGCAACACATTTTCCTGCTTACATCCCAGCGTTTTACTTTAGAAAATCAACTACAAAAAAATCGGCAGGCAAAAAAACCTTCCTCGCTATCAGAAAAAAATGCGCTGTTGCTATCGCAAAAAAGTTGGCAAAAAAAATTAGACCCCCTCATTGACGAAGAACAAAAAAACAACGCACGGCAAAACACCATTCAACAAACCATTGACACTTCAAACGACCCCTCCCAAAAACAATCATTGGAAAGAGAAGCATCGATATTAGAAGAACAAAAACAGGCGATAGAAAAAAAGCGATGGGTCATAGAAACACCATTAAAACAATTAGAGGATGATATTAAAAAGTTAGACGAAGGTTTTAAACAATCTGATGATGGGGAAAATAATCTGAAAAAAGAAATTGAGAATATTGACCGTTCTTTAGAAGTTGTTTATGCTACGGTTTCACAGCGAGAAGCCGCATTAAAAGGAGAATCGGCCAGGATGACGCAAGTAAAACCCCATCAAATTCCAACCCAAATCAAGCCTAGCCTAGAACACCAAGCCCCAAAACCAACCCACCAAACGCAACATCCAAAAAGAGAACCTTTGGCCTCAAAACCTGCCTTTGCCAAAACTTCTGGCACGGCAATGGAAAAACTGAGCAAAGCAACAGAAATTGAACAAATACAAAGAAAAAAATTTATGGAGGATGTTGAAAGATGGGCAGCAGCCACCAAGCAACCGGAACATTAGACCTACTGATTAAAGGTTTCCGTAGGTAAAATGATAAAATGCAACCTTCGGGATGTCCTGCGGGTCAAGCAGAACGAAAGTTTGATAGAATTTCGAGGTTTAGCTTTAGCTAAGCTGAGAAATTATATCTAATATAATTAATCACTCGGTCGGAATGATAAATTGCGATTTCTCATTCCTCCCTCCTTCATAATTATAGCAAATTTGCAGTTGAAATTTTAGTATTTTGGTAGGAAAATCTTTGATCAGTAGGTCTATTAAATAAAAAAAGAATTTAACCAACATATCAATGAATAAAGAATTAAAAAAAACACTTGCTCAGACTTTGGAAAAAGAAAAGGCCGCCTTAGAAAAAGAACTGGAAAGTTTCGCCACCGAGGATAAAAATATTAAAGGTAATTGGGATGCAAAGCGCATTAATACCGAAGACACCGACATGGAAGAAAAAGCAGATGAACTTGAAGAATATGATAATTTATTATCTTTGGAACATAGTTTGGAATTACGGCTAAAAGACGTTACTTTGGCTATGGAAAAAATGGCTGGTGGCAAATACGGGGTATGCGAAAAATGCGGCAAAGAAATTGAACAGAAAAGACTGATGGTCTGCCCTGAAGCAAAACTTTGCATCAAGTGCAACGAAATCAAGTAGCCCTACGAATTACGAATTTAAGCGAATTACGAATAAAAAAACCACACCAAAATGGGTGCGGTTTTTGTTGTTTGACTTATTGCCTGTGAATTACGAAATGCTCGTTTGAGAAGACTTTTCGGGTCTTTTTTCCAAATTTGAGCTATAAATTTGCTATAATTTTTTCCCGTAGCCGTAGGCTACTGTGAATTACGAAATGCAATATCGGTCTGAAAATTTGGACGATTCAAACACGCTTTGGATCAGCCAA
>MHPA01000031.1:0-6936 GCA_001820255.1 Candidatus Staskawiczbacteria bacterium RIFCSPLOWO2_01_FULL_38_12b
TGTAATTGAAGTCATGTTATGGTGGCAGTTTTGCAACAAATTGCCACCCGACTTCATTCTATCATTTTTCGTCATTTTGAGCATTTCGTAATTCACAGTGGATTAACTACATTTGCTGTAATGAATATATGGATGTGGGGACGTGCGTTAGTATGGAAGGCGCATGTTGAATATACTGATAAAAGAAGGGTGTCATGGCTTTATGATTTAAAAAAACGGCTTACCGAAAGCAAAGGTTACTTGCAAGAGGATGAAGGCGAGCACCATCAAAGGCTTTTGGTAGAAGCTGACAGGGTAACGGTTTTTATGATTTCTGAAGCTATGGCCAGTGACCAAGACCGGATTCCCGTGTCGCTTCGCATTTATATGAAACGCACCGGTTCTCTGCCAAAATATATCATTTTTTTGAATATCAATGAGAAAAAAGTGCCGTATGTTTCGGCGCGTAATCGCTTTAAGGTAAAATCCTTTGGCTATAATATTTTTGCAGTTAACGGAAACTTTGGTTTTATGGAGCAACCCGATGTGCGCCATGTATTGCGGACATTAAATCCGAAAAATATTATTAAGCCTGATTTGGAAAAATCAGTAATTGTAGTAAATAGGGAGCAATTCTTTATCGATAAAAAGGCGCCCATTTGGCTTAAAATACAAGCGGTAATATTTAAGGTAACGCTCATGTTTGGCGTTCGTGCCCATAAGTATTTTGGATTAAATACCGAAGACGGTCTTTTTGAGGTTGAAGTCCCTATTCGTATTAGTAAAAATGGAGCCAATATTAAACACCCCGAATTTGACCTTTCTTATAGTGATTCTAATAGTAGCGACTATTAGTGCTTCTGGTTTTTTAAAGTATTAAAAAATATGGGATTTTCTGAATATACTAATATTGATGCCAGTAACACATTGGCATTATTGAAAACTTCAGAGTCAGGACTCTCAAAAAAAGAGGCGCTTTTGCGGCAAAAAAAATACGGGCTCAATGAGATTAAAACAAAGGGGGTTGGCGTGGTAGATATTTTATTTCGCCAATGCAAGTCCCCATTTTTCTATTTACTTTTTATTGCTTCTATTATTGCATTATTAATCGGTGAAAAAATTGACAGCGCGATCATTATTGTTTCCGTAGCAATTAATGTGATCATTGGTTTTGTCCAGGAGTTTAAGGCTGAAAGAACGATATTTTTATTAAAGAATTTTATTCCCCAAAAAGTGAAGGTGTTGCGAAGCGGTGCCGTGGAAATTATTGAAAAAAAGTATTTAGTGCCAGGAGATATCGTATTGCTTTCCCCTGGGGATATTGTACCGGCTGAGTTAAGGGTATTGCAAAGCCAGAACTTTTTAATTGATGAGTCGGTGATAACCGGAGAATCGGTCCCGGTGCTCAAAACAAGCGCGCCTCTGCCAAAAGAAGAAAAAGAAATATATAAAAGCCATAATATGTTATTTACCGGGACTTCGGTTGTTTCCGGCAAGGTGCAAGGCGTTGTGGTGAGCACGGGAGAAGATACGGCATTGGGGAACATCATAAAACTGGTTGAAGAAAAGCGGCCTCAAAGCGTATACGAAAAAGACCTTATTTATTTTTGTAGATTGATTTTAAAAATAGTGGTAGTAACCGTGGTGGTGATATTTTTACTGCATATCACTATTGAAGGCAAATCCAATGTTTTTAATTTTGCGCTTTTTTGCGTGGCTCTAATAGTAAGTATTTTACCCGAAGCTCTTCCCACCGTCGTAGTGCTTGCCTTATCCCGTGGAAGTTTGAAAATGGCCAAGGAAAGCGTGGTGGTAAAAAGATTATCTTCTATTGAGGATTTGGGGAATATTGAAATTTTGTGTACCGATAAAACAGGGACCTTGACTCAAAACAAACTATCTCTGGAAAAAATCGTATCTTTTAATAAAGAAAAAACGATACTATACGGACTTTTGGGAGCTGATAAGCCCGGAAAATCATCAAATAATTTAAATTATTTCGATGTGGCTATTTTCCAAAGAGCCGGCCAAAAAACCTTACAAGACCTTAAAAAATTTAAAATAATCAAGGAGTTGCTGTTTGATTCTTTTAGAATGCGCACGAGTTTTTTGGTGGAGAATAATAATGGCCAAAAAATATTTATTACCAAAGGGGCGCCAGAAGTAATATTAAAACTTTGTACTCATTTCCCTGGCAACCAAAAAAGAAATGAAGTCAAGCAAGCTATAGCTTCTGAAGGCCAGGATGGAAAGCGAGTATTAGTTATCGCCTATAAAAATATAGGCAAGTCCCCCCGTACTGTTTCTGGCGTCGATGCAGGCAAGGAAAATATTTCCAAAGAGGACGAAAAGGCTTTAACCTTTTTGGGTTATGTGGTGTTTGAAGATGCCCTAAAGACTACGGCGCAAGAAGCTGTAAAGCTGGCAAAAAAATTAGGAGTTCAAATAAAAATTATTACAGGAGACGCCAAAGAAGTGGCAGGTTTTGTGGCTCATAAAATAGGGCTTATCGCAAGCGCAAAAGATGTTATATTGGGCGAAGATTTGGAACATATGCATCAGGAAGAATTTGATAATGCCTGCCAGGATTACGATGTGTTTGCCAGGGTATCTCCAAAAATAAAATATGATATTATAAAGTCGCTGCAAAAAAGATACGAAGTTGGTTTTTTGGGCGAGGGAATCAATGATGTGCCTGCCTTAAAAATTGCCAATGTGGGGATTGCGGTATCCGAAGCGACCGATATCGCAAAGGAAGCCTCTGACGTGGTGCTTTTGCAAAAAGATTTGAGGGTCATTATCAGCGGCATTAAAGACGGAAGGTCTATTTTTTCCAATATTAACAAATATATACGGTCTACCTTAATAAGTAATTTTGGCAATTTTTATTCTGTTGCGGCAATATCGTTATTCATTCCATTCTTGCCAATGCTTCCCGTGCAAATTTTACTGGCAAACTTATTAACTGATTTTCCATTAATTTCCATTGTTACCGATTCGGTAGATGTGGAAGAATTACGAAAACCAAAAAATTACCAATTGCATAATATGTTGCCCTTGATAGTATCTTTGGGATTGGTAAGCACGGTGTTTGATTTTATTTTCTTTTTTATTTTTTATAAAACAGCCCCGGGCAATATACAAACATTGTGGTTTATAGAATCCATTCTTACAGAATTGTTGCTTATTTTTATTGTACGCACCCGCCACGTATTCTGGCGTGCTAAAAAATCAAGCTTTGCCTTAATTTTTTTATCAATGATTGCTGGTATTGGCGCCCTCGTATTGCCCTTCACTCGTTTTGGCCAGAATTTTTTCCACTTTGTAAACGTGTCTTTCTCTGGCATACTTGCGGTATTGTTGTTAGTGGTGGTCTATATTGCCGTAAGCGAACTGGTAAAATTAATTTACTTCCACTATTTTAAAATATCCAAATTGGTTTCCTTGCAACAAAGAACTATTGATAAGCACTCCTATTGAAGATCAAAAGAAAAATAGGGGTGGGCCTTGCGCAGGAGATGGGACGGTTCATTCACGTTTTATGTATTATGAAGAGCGCTCTAATCACTATTAATGGTGTAAAAAATGCGGCATGCCATTTACCTCTAAGTATCCTTCAAAATATTTCGTTTATATGGGCCGACTATGAGTCAGCCCTTTTTATTTTATAATTTTTCACGTAAAATAATTCTAATGGATATCTCAATACTCTTTTATATTTTAATTATTGCTGGAATTGGCACGGTGATTTTTTTGTTGCTTCGTAAAAAACCCGAGCCTCCAAAAAAAGAAGATAACTCTTTATTGATGTTGCAGCAGCAGATAAATCAAATTTCACAAGTGTTGGATTCAAAGTTATCGGAGTCAAATAAGAACGCCGTGGCGCAATTTAGTGAGTCTTCAAAAATAATCGGCGACGTGCGTGAAAGGCTGGCAAAGCTGGACGAAACCAATCGGCAAGTGGTGGGGTTTGCCGACCAATTGCAGGGTTTGCAGGATATTTTAAAAAACCCAAAACAGCGCGGAATTTTGGGTGAATATTATTTGGAAACTATATTAAAGAATGTGTTGCCGCCCGGATCTTACCAAATGCAATATAGTTTTAAGGATGGCACTATTGTTGATGCGGTAGTAAAGGTGAAAGATAAAATAATCGCAATCGATTCCAAGTTTAGTTTAGAGAATTATAATAGGATAATAGAAGAAAAAAATCCTTTTGAAAAAGAGCGGTTGGAAAAATTATTTAAAGCAGATTTGAAAATGAGAATTGATGAAACTGCAAAATATGTAAAACCATCCGAGGGGACCATGGATTTTGCTTTAATGTTTATCCCGCACGAAGCGATCTTCTATGATTTACTGGTAAACCAAGTGGGTGCCATAAAGGTAAACACGCAAGACCTTATTGAATATGCATTTAGCAAACACGTGAGTATTGTTTCTCCTACGACATTCCTTGCTCAATTGCAGACAATTTTACAGGGATTAAATGCTCTTAAAATTGAAGAATCTACAAAAGAAATAGTAAAAAGAATCGGGATGTTGCAAGGCCATCTATTGGTATATGAAGATTATATTAAAAAAATAGGGAATCATTTGGGCGCTACCGTGAATGCTTATAATAAAGCTGGCCAGGAATTTAAAAAAATAGATAAAGATATGGTAAAAATCGCAGGCGGGGAACTAAAAATAAATATAGATGGGGTTGAGCGTCCAATGCTTGACGAATAATAGTATTTTTGTTACACTCTATTTGATATGATAGCAGTAATCAAAACCGGCGGAAAACAGTATTTAGTCCAGCCCGGCGACAAAATAAAGGTGGAAAAATTAGATACCGAAGAAGGGAAAGAAATTACTTTCCCTGAAGTTTTGCTGTATGACAAAGATTCGAACGGCAAGAATGTGGAAGTTGGTATGCCAGTCTTAAAAGATGTAAAGGTTACCGCTAAAGTGCTAAACCATGGAAAAGGCAAAAAATTGATTATTTTTAAATATAAGCCCAAGAAAAGATATAAGAGGAAAATCGGTCACCGCCAGCAATTTACCGAAGTTGAAATTTTGAAAATCACATAAAAAAATCCGCTCGTTGCGGATTTTTGTTGTTTGCACCTTTACAATAAGGAGAGTGTTGTGGGTAAAAGATTTAATGGTTTCCCCCATGTTCTTGACACACGGCAGTTTACTAGAGACTGGATTGAAAAAGAACTTTTCCCGCTTGTTAGGAAAATAGAAAAAAAGAGTTTGATGGGGAAGTTAGGGTTACCTTTAGAAGGCAAGGAAATGCTCATCATATTTTTTGGCGAAAGTCTTCGCACGAGAGCATCATTTGAAATTTCCATGATTCGTCTTGGCGGTAAAGTGGTTTTTCAATCACTTGATCCCAGAAGAATGTCTTCAATGGTAAAAGGAGAACCATTTGAAGACATGATAACGGCGCTTAATGAGTATTATGAGAATCCTCGCCAGGGAGTCATTATTTTAAGACACGACGAAGAGGGAGGGGCAACAGCCGCCGCCAAGGTTTCTAATTTGGCGGTCGTAAATGCTGGCGACGGACCGGGGCAACATCCGACACAAGCATTACTTGACCTGTATACGATTGAAAGGCACTTGGGCAGTATTGATGGCAAGACGGGGGTTTTTGTGGGGGACTTGGTCGGAAGCAGGACCATCCATTCGTTGACTTATCTTTTCGGAAAATTCCGTGATGTAAAAACTTACTTTGTTTCTCCAAAACATTTGAGGATCAGGTCTGATATTAAAGAATATTTGCAGAGACACAACATTCCTATCAAGGAAGCAACCGATATACGAGAAGTTGCGCATCTTGCGGATTTTGTCTACCAAACAAGAACACAAACTAACCTTGGTACCAGGGAATGGGATAGGGCTGACAAAAGCAACGGCTTTACCATTATAAACAAGGAAGTTCTTAATTTGATGAAACGGGATTCAATTATCTGCCATCCTCTGCCCTGTAAAGACGAGATTGTAAGAAGTGAGGTTGATGGTGATCCAAGGGCTGTTTATATTAAGACTAAGAATAAAAAAGTGTCGCAGGTCAAGTGTGGTCTTTATATGAGAATGGCTTTGCTTAAAATAATCTTTTCATAAAATATTTACATACATAAATAAGGATCCCTTGGGTCCTTTTTATTTTTCTGTTAAAAAGAATATATGCAAAAAGAAATCAACTGGCTTCTAAAAGAGAAGTACCGGGGCAAACCCAGTGCGAAATTTTATAACGACATTGAACGTTTGAAAAAAGGCGAACCATTAGACTATGTCATCGGGTTTACCGAGTTTTTGGGGTGCAAAATTGACCTGTCAAAAAAGCCGTTGATTCCAAGGCCAGAAACCGAATACTGGGCCAGACAGGCCATTGAAAATATATCTTACGATTTTTCAAGCTTGAAAAATCGTAAGATAACGGTTTTAGATATGTTTGCAGGTTCTGGCTGTATTGGTATTGCCACATTGAAACATATTAAAAACGCGCGAGCGGTATTTGCTGAAAAAGACCAGCGTGCCATATATCAAATAAAAATAAATTGCGCCCTCAACAATATTAATAAAAAAAGGTACCGCATTATCCAGTCAGATACGTTTAAAAACATAACAGGAAAATATGATTATATTTTTGCCAATCCGCCCTATATCCCTACGGTCAGAAAAAATAAAATCCAGGCATCGGTATTGCGCTATGAGCCGAAAGCGGCTTTATTTGGCGGGAAAGACGGCCTTTTTTATATCAGGAAATTTTTGGCCGCAGCCAAAAATTTCCTTAATGATAATGGGAAAATATATATGGAGTTTGATTCTATGCAAAAAAAATCCATAGAGTTTTTGTTAAAAAAATATAACTATACATCGTGGGAGTTTTGCAAAGATCAATATGGCAAAGTAAGATATGTTGTAATAATGCGAATCTCGTTTGGCAATCGGAGTTAGTTG
>MHPA01000031.1:6954-21295 GCA_001820255.1 Candidatus Staskawiczbacteria bacterium RIFCSPLOWO2_01_FULL_38_12b
GAAACTTTTTTATATTTTTTGCCAAACGAGATTCGCATTAATAGGTAATTTGTGATATAATGAAAGGTAAATAGTTTTAAAATTCAAGACGTTAACCTATGTTTAAAAATATAAAAAAATCATCGGGGGCGGTTTCCAGCATACTGTTGATCTTGGCGGTATTACTTATCATCTTGATCATCATTGTGTTTGCGGTAATTAAAATCAATACGATCAACACCCAAAAAAATGAAAAGGTTGAAGATGTTCAACCGGTAGAGGAAATCCCAGAACCAGAACCGGTATATGATACCACAGTTGGAGATGTGCGTTTTGTTTTGCAGTCAGCCATTGATTTGGGGGATGTATTACAAAGCAATATTCAAAATTATAAACAGACATTAACCACTACGGAAAAATTTATCTTGGTGACCGTTGGTGCCCAAAATAAATCAAAAAATAGTATTATTCAATATCAGTGGGATGTTGGCAATATCATTGATTCGGACGGCAGAAATTTTGTTTCAATTAATAATCAAGCGTATTCTTTTTTGCCTCAAAAGAATTTATGCGGAACATTGATAAAGCCCGAATTTGAACCTGTTCCTTGTGTAAGGTTATATGAAGTTTCAAAGAAATCAATTGATCTTAAGGTGCAAGTAACTTCTACTAACCAAGTTTCTTCGAAAAAAGAAGAAGGGTTTTTGGATTTATTAGTAAAATAACCATAGTATGCCTCAACATCAAAAAAGAGAAAAAAATACCAGAGACGATGCATTAGGTGAAATTCCTATCAATGAAGAAGTGGCGGATTATAAAGAAGATGCAAAAGAAGCCGGCGAAAAAATAGGGGTAGCCGATAATCAAATTACCCGTGAGGCCATAAGAAAAGAAATAGAAAATGCAGACTTGGACGATAGTATAAAAATGCAAGCGCAGAGTGCGGCAAATGATGCGAAACTGTTAGACGAGCAGGAAAAATTAAAAACATTATTGCAAACTGCTCAACAAAAAGGCGTAATGTTCGCCCTGCAGGTAGCCAAAAACATGGACGATCCTTACATATTAGACCTGCTGCATGATATGTTGGTAAAAGGAGGGTATTATAAAAAATTTAAAAAGTAGAGTTAATACTTCACGGCTTAGGGTTCGCGGGGTTTAATTTTCTTTATTTTTGTGCCATTGATATTTTGGGTTTTATTATTGGTTCTTTTTCTGATTGCATTGGGGTTTGTTATAGCTCTTTATGCTGAACGATCGGAAAAAAAATCGGTGTTTGGTGGACTGGAATCCGCTTTGTTTTTAGTTATGATGCCCAAAAATGATACCGCTAACGATGAATTGATGAAAAAAGAAGAAAAGGTGCTTATTTCGCAAATGGAACAAGTCCTTGCTAACTTTTTATATCTTAAAAAACCGGTATTATTCCAAGAACCCCCTTCGGTATCTTTAGAAATCGCTTCTCAAACGGGCGGCACAGACATTTCTTTTTATGTGTGTGTTCCTAAATATTTGGAAACCGCTTTTGAAAAATATGTGCAAGGGGTGTATCCTCGAGCCGTGGTAGATAAAATCCCTGACGACTATACCGTGTTTGAACCACAGGGAGCGGTTGCGGGAGCCTATTTGACCTTGCAATCAAATTATTTGTTTCCCATTAGTACCTACCAAAAATTGGAAAAAGATCCGCTTTCCACTCTTACCAATACCTTAAGTAAAATTTCTCCCAATGAAGGAGCAGCGGTGCAGATTGTCATCCGACCCGCATCTAAGTTAAACATAAGAAAAAAAGGTGAAAAGGCGCTTACCAAAATAAGGGAAGGAAAAGAGGCTAGGAGCGCCGTGGCTGAGGCGGTGCAAAACCCGTTTTTGGGTTTTATTTTTGAAATTTTTAAACCCCTCCCCAAAGAACCTGGCAAAGATGTAGATGCATCAAAAAAGAAAGAACAGGGATTTGACCAGGTAGCCTATGATGCTCTGCAAAGCAAAATCCAAAAACAGCCTTTTCAAACTAATATACGGCTCGTGGCTTCTGCTCAAACTCAAGACCGGGCCCAAGATATTTTAAACCACATGACCAGCGCTTTTTCCCAATTTTCCTTGCTGGCGATTAATAGTTTTAATGTTCGTGAAGTCAAAGGTGCGCGGTTGAAAAAATTCATCTATGAGTTCAGTTTTAGGATTTTTAATGCAAGTCAAAGCAGTATTTTAAACATGGAAGAGGTAGCCAGTATTTACCATTTTCCAACCCATTTTACCGAAACACCTTACATAAAAGCGGCAAAGTCCGGTGTTGCGGCTCCTCCTGCTGACTTGCCGGAAAAGGGAATTAGCCTTATCGGGAAAGTGTTATTTCGCCAGGAAGAAAAAAAGGTATATTTTGCATCGCGCGATGACCGCCGCCGCCATTTGTATGTAATAGGCCAAACGGGTACCGGAAAATCCGCTTTTTTACAGGAAATGATCCGCCAGGATATTGAAAACGGTGAGGGCGTGGCGGTGATTGACCCCCACGGCGAATTAGTTGAACATACGCTGGCAAACATCCCCAAGCACCGGGTTGATGATGTGGTGCTCTTTGAGCCTTTTGATTTGGAACGGCCCATGGGGTTAAATATGCTCGAATACGATACGCCCGAGCAAAAAGATTTTGCCGTCCAGGAGATGATTTCCATTTTTTATAAACTCTTTCCGCCTGAAATCATCGGTCCCATGTTTGAGCATTATATGAGAAACGCCATGCTGGCGCTGATGGCTGACAAAGATAATCCCGGTACCTTGGTGGAAATTCCTAAAATGTTTACCGACCCCCAATTTTTGCAAGAACGCCTGGCAAAAGTTTCAGACCCCATTGTTAAGAATTTTTGGGTAAAAGAATGGGCGCAAACCACCGGAAATACCCGCAGTGATATGCTAGGATACGTGGTTTCAAAAGTAGGCAGGTTTATTGAAAACGAAATGATGCGAAATATCATCGGGCAGGAAAGGTCCGGTTTTGATTTGGCGGGCGTCATGGATGAGGGAAAAATATTTTTGGCAAATTTATCAAAAGGCCAAACCGGTGAAGTGAATAGTTCTTTGTTGGGATTAATTTTAGTGTCAAAAATGCAAATGGCGGCCATGAAACGCGCCCGACTAAAAGAGGATGAAAGAAAAGATTTTTATTTATACGTTGATGAATTTCAGAATTTTACCACTGACAGCATTTCCACCATTTTATCTGAAGCCAGAAAATATAAATTGAATTTGACTATTGCGCACCAGTATATTCCCCAATTAACCGAGCAAATCCGCGATTCTGTTTTTGGCAATGTTGGCACGGTTGGCGCATTTCGCGTAGGAGCTACGGATGCGGAATTTTTAGAAAAGCAGTTTGAACCGGGTTTTTCCCGGTTTGATTTGGTTAATTTGGACAACTTTAATCTTATTATAAAAATGATGTTAAATAATAAAACCTCAAGCCCCTTTAGGATGGAAACATTTCCTCCTAAAAAAGGAAACCCAAAAATTGCCGATGCGATTAAAAAATTATCCAAATTAAAATACGGCCGGCCAAAGGCAATCGTCCAGGAGGATATATTAAAACGATCGTTTGTGCAGGCTCCGGCGGCGCCACCAACGTTGCCACCCACCAAGATGCTTTAAAAAGTCTAAAAATCTAGTATTAAAAAATAGTAATTTAAGGAGTAAAAAGTCTACAAAGAAGGTTTACAAAGAAATGGTAATTTGATATCTTTATGTTATGGTAGCCAGCAAGTCAGGTATTACAATAAGAAGGATTGTCCGCGCCAATCAAAATACCTTAAATGATATCAATGTTTTGCTTTGCCAATGGAAAAAGGATGCCGGCATTACACCTTTTTATTTTTCATTACTCATTAAAAAAAGCTATCTGATTGGTTTGTTTGACGGATCGCAGTTGGTGGGCATGGTAACGCTAGTGCCGGCATTTAAAGTCAGCGGCCGCAAAGGTTTTGTGGAACACCTTATAGTTGATGAAAAATACCGTGGCCGCCATTTGGGGCAAGCCCTGATGCAACAGGCAATCAAGCTTGCCAAATCGCTTGATATGGATACGTTGTTTTTGACCTGCGAGCCCGAAAGGATTGGCGCCGCCGCCCTTTATAAAAAACTAGGATTTGAAATTAAACAAATTAATTTTTATGCGTTAAAAATATAAATTATGGAAAAAGAAAAAACCATTAACGCATTAACCTTTGACGCAAAAGAAGACGGATGGGAAACGTCGCAGGGTTTTATTATGCGACAAGTGCCGATGCCGGTGTTAGACGAAAAAAAGAACCCGGAAGATTCGCTTTGTATTATTGTAAAAATCAACTATGCCGGAGTGTGCGGTAGCGACCGGGGCATTTGGCATCGTAGGTCTTTTAAAGAATTAATGCATCAATCTTTAATAAAGCAAGGAAAAACCGCTAGGATTTTGGGCCATGAATTTTTGGGTAAAATCATTACCCAAGGCAGTATGGTAAATCCGTTATACCAACTTGCGGCAGGAAACCTGGTATCGGGCGATTCCCATGTAACCTGCGGCAATTGCTATCAATGCAAGATAGGCCAAAACAATGTGTGTTTAAATGAAAAAATACTGGGAATTTCCACCGATGGCATTTTTGCGGAATTTGTAAAAATCCCCGCTAAAAATATATGGCCCGTGGATGTAAAAAAAATCCGGCCGGAAATTGCGGCTATGTTAGATCCTTTTGGAAACGCCGTGCACGCGGTCAGTAAAGTTGATGTAAGGGGACAATCAGTGGCAGTATTTGGCGCAGGTCCCATCGGATTATTTTCTATTTTGCTTCTTTCGCATTTTGGGGCTTCAAACATCATTGCCGTTGATGTCAATGAAAAAAATCTTGCCATGGCCAAAGAGCTTGGGGCGCACGAAGTTATTCATATCAAAAACGCAAATCTCGTGGCTGATATTGAAGCGGTAAAAAAAATCAGGGAATTAACCAAAGGCAGGGGAGTTGATGTTGCTATGGAAATGGCCGGTCCCAATTCATCGGTAAATAATTGTTTGGAAAGCACGCGCCGGGGCGGCCAGGTTATTTTATTTGGATTAAAAGACGGCGACTTTGTTATTCCCAATTTTTCCAGATATATTGTCAAAGGGCTTAGCATTCATGGCGTTATCGGAAGAAGGATTTTTGAAACATGGCAAGTTGCACAAAGCGTATTAGGAGACACCCAAAATGGCATGCAAGAAAAAATCTGGGATGTGGTTTTAAAACAAGGCAAAGGAACCGTTATTAATTTTACGGATTTTAAAAAAGATAGCTTTGAAAAAGCGATGAACGAAAACCCGAAAGTTATTTTTAAGATGTAGTTTAAGTATTTTTACAATAAAAAAGCCCTGCGCACTTGGTTGGCGTGCAGGGACTGTAATTACCTCAAGAGATTTTTTTCATGAATTTCCTGATGGCTTGAAGAGCTTGAAGAGTGGGGAGGCCCAAAGCAAAATTCCCAGAGCGAAAGCACCATGACCAAATATTCCAAAAAAAGCAAATGCCGTATTGTGGGGGAAAATGCTAATTCCTTTTGGCGTAGTGACTGATTCGCCCATTTCCTTCTGGTCAAGCAGCGTTTGCCGGAGTTTTAGGAGTAGGTTTGACCGCTCCAGTTGGCTAGTGCCGGTCTTGACCTTTTTCAACTCCTCCAGAGAACTTTTGAGGTTTATGTACCAAAATCCGACATCTTCGTCTGGAGTACGGTACAAAACCGAGGTGTAGCCACTGGTCATACTATGTTGTTCCAGATAGTCAACCACTACTTTCATTTCCTGGCTTGCCAACTCTGTTGTGTTGGCATCCGCTGCTCGCTTGATGTGGCCACTACATTCAATTTTGAATACGACAGCTCGGTAGACACGGATGCCGATCCAGAGCGGCAGGGGCAACAAGAGGATTGTTGCCAACAGTCGAATCATAACTTTCTCCCTACTAGGTGCAAATAGGACATAATAGTCCGCAAAGTGCGAACAATCGTCCCGTAAAGCGAATTTAACATATTAAATATAATCTGTCAACACATGCAAAAAGAATTTAAAAAAATCATAGAAAGCGAGCTAGCATCTATTCAAGAGAAAGGGCTTTTTAAAGAAGAGCGGATTATTAATTCCAAACAAGGCCGTGAAATAACCGTTGGCAAGAAAAAATACCTTAACTTTTGTTCCAATAATTATTTGGGATTATCGGGCAAAAAAGAATTAATTGCGGCAGGTAAAAAGGCTTTGGAAAAATGGGGATTTGGATTATCTTCGGTTCGCTTTATTTGCGGTACATTGCAAATTCACAAAGACCTTGAAAAAAGGCTGGCAACATTTATGGGTTACCAAGACGCCATATTATACAGTTCTTGCTTTGACGCTAATACCGGGCTTTTCCAAACTTTATTAACCGACCAGGATGCGGTTATTTCGGATGAATTAAACCATGCCAGTATCATTGACGGCATCCGTTTGGCTAAAGCGGAGCGTTCTGTCTATAAACACTCGGATATGGCGGATTTAGAAGAAAAGCTAAAAGCGGCGGCTCAAAAACGCCTTCGCATGATTGTAACCGATGGGGTGTTTAGTATGGAAGGCGACATTGCTAAGATAAAAGAAATTTGTGATTTGGCCGAAAAATACAATGCCTTGGTGGTGATGGATGATTCCCATGCCACCGGATTTATGGGAAAAACCGGGCGGGGTACCCATGAATATGCGGGCGTCTTTCGACGTGGCTCAGGACAAGTTGGCAACCGGATTGATTTTATCACTTCTACCTTCGGTAAAGCATTGGGCGGGGCTTCAGGCGGATTTATTGTTTCGTCAAAAGAAAATATTTCTTTTTTACGCCAGCGCTCCCGTAATTATATTTTTTCCAATTCGCTGGCACCGGTTATTGCGTCGGTCACCGCTTTCGTCATTGATTATATTATGGCCCATAAAGAGCCGCACCAGGCGCTTTGGAAAAATACCAGGCAATTTCGCAAGGGCATGCAGGAAGCCGGTTTTACTGTTTCACCAATGGAACACCCCATCGTGCCTATTATGCTGGGTGACGCAACAGTGGCCAAAGCCATGGCGCAAGAATTATTTAAAGAGGGGATATATGTAATTGGCTTTTCTTATCCGGTGGTACCGGTGGGCAAGGCGCGCATCCGAGTGCAACTATCGGCGGCGCACACTCAAAAAGATATTGACCGGGCTGTGGATGCTTTTGCCAGAATCGGCAGAAAGATGAAAATAATAAGATAAATACTTTGAATTACGAAATGCTTTCGCAGAGTCGCGAGATTTATCCGCCGCAGCGGAAAATCCCGACTTAGGTATTTTCCCCAAATTTGAGAGCGAAAATGTGATCTGCCTGTGCAAAAGCAGACAGGTAGAATTTTTAGACTTACGCAAAGCGTCCGTCTAAAAATTATAGCACATTTTTTAGCCCAAATTTGGGGAAAAGACCCGAAAATCGTTTTTCAAAGTGCATTTCGTAATTCAAAGTATATTATATGTGCGGAATTGTAGGTTATATCGGCAACAGGGAAGCACTGCCCTTTTTAATCGGCGGCTTAAAAAAACTTGAATACCGGGGCTATGACAGCGCCGGTGTTTGCGTTAAACACGCAAATGCCTTGCATGTCGTAAAAGAAAAGGGCAAAGTCGCAACTTTGGAAAGCGCCGTGAGCCATCAAAATAATTCCATGGCTCTGACCGGCACTGCCGGAATCGCCCATACCCGATGGGCGACCCATGGTGTTCCTAATCAAATAAATGCCCATCCCCATGTTGATTGCAAAAAAGAAATCGCCATCGTGCACAACGGCATTGTGGAAAATTACCGCTCGCTCAAAGAATTATTAAAAAAAGAGGGGCATGAGATTATTTCCGATACGGACTCAGAAATTATCGCCCATCTTGTTGAAACATTTTATAGCCAATCAGGGGATTTGGAAAAATCCGTGGCAAAAGCCTTAAAACTCATTGAAGGCACCTTTGGGTTGTTGGTCATTTGCCGGCGAGAAGATAAAATCATCGCCGCCAAAAAAAGTTCGCCGCTGGTAATTGGCTTGGGGAACCATGAAATGTTTTTAGCTTCTGATGTTTCGGCCTTGCTTGGCAAGACCAAAAAAATCATTTACCTGGAAGATAACGAGATGGCGGTAATACAAAAAGACGGGTATGAAGTAAAAAGCGCAAACGGTGCCATCGTGGATAAAAAAATCCACCAGGTGAGTCTCACCCTTCAGCAGATAGAAAAACGGGGGTACAAGCACTTTATGTTAAAGGAGATTTTTGAACAGCCCGAAGCGATAGAAAACGTGTTGCGGGGACGGATTAACCACGGTTCATTAAAGCTGGGCATAGATATTCCTTTGCATGTCGTGGAAAGAATTATTATTACGGGTTGCGGTACTAGTTGGCATTCGGCTTTGATTGGAAAATATATCATTGAAAAAATCGCCGGCATTTTGGTGGAGGTGGACTACGCTTCCGAGTTAAGATACCGCGACCCGTTGATTAAAAAAAATGATTTGGTGGTGGCCATTTCCCAATCAGGTGAAACCGCCGATACGCTTGCCGCCCTGCAGGAAGCAAAAACAAAAGGTGCAAAAACTATCGGTATTGTAAACGTGGTGGGCAGTACTATTGCACGCCAAGTTGATGGCGGAATTTATTTGCACGCAGGTCCGGAAATAGGCGTGGCCAGCACCAAGGCTTTTACGTGCCAAGTGGCGGCGTTGGCCCTTTTTGCTTTGCATTTGCGGCAGGTAAAAACAAAAAAAGCGCCGGATAAAAAAATAGTGGAAGAATTAACAAAGCTTCCCCAAAAAATCAGAACGGTATTAAAGCAATCGGAAAAAATAAGAACCCTGGCCAAATCATTTAAAGATAGCAAGAATTTTTTATACCTGGGCCGGAATATCAATTTTCCAGTGGCTTTGGAAGGCGCTTTAAAATTAAAAGAAATTTCTTATATTCATGCGGAAGGCTACCCGGCGGCGGAAATGAAACACGGCCCTATTGCTCTTATTGACCAGCATATGCCGGTGGTATTTTTGTGTCCCAAGGACGGGGTTTACCAAAAAGTGGTAAGCAATATGGAGGAAATAAAAGCGCGCGGAGGAACCATTATTGCCATCACCAATCAGCGCGACAAAAAACTGGCCGCTCTTGCAAAACACATCATCCAAGTGCCAACAACCCTTGATTATTTTTCTCCCATTATCAATGTTATTCCCTTGCAATTATTGGCTTACCATATTGCTGACCTTAAAGGATTAAATGTTGATCGGCCGCGGAATTTGGCCAAATCAGTGACGGTTGAATAATAGACTTGTCCCTAAATAAAATTCGGCTGCAAATTCAACCTTTCGGCGGCAAATGTGCCATAATTTTTAGACTTAGCTAAAGCTAAATATAAAAATTCTACCTGTCTGCGTGTTGCGCACAGGCAGATCACATTTGCCGCTCCGAAATCTTGAATTTTCGCTCCGAATTTTATTTAGGGACAAGTCTAATAATGCGCAACAAAAAACCGCCAGGTACAATGCTGTACCTGGCGGTTTTTGATTTTAATATTATACGCGCTTTACGTATTCCTCCAATTCGGTATTTATTTCTATCACGTCACCCTCTTCTATAAATAACGGAACTTGAACTTCGGCTCCCGATTCCAATACTACCGCCTTGGTGCCTCCTTGCGCACGATCTCCTTTGGTTCCAGGAGGAGCTTCTTTTACTTTTAGCTGAACCTTAATGGGAGCTACTACGGTAATAATTTTTTCGTTAAAAATAATACCCACCACCAAAGAATTAGGTTTGAAAAACTTTCCCTTGCTGCCGATTTGATCTTGGGTAAATGAAAAACGTTTTGACGGGTCGTTTTCTTCGCAAAAAAAGTACTGCCCTTTATTAGCATATAAAAATTTAATATTTACTTTTTGCAGATCTGCCTCATCAAACACGTCGCCCTGCTGGAAGTTTTTTTCCTGGAATCGTCCGTCAATCAAATTTTTCATTTTGGTCTGTACCACCGGCCGGCGCTGGGCCATTTTAACTAAAAGGGCGTCAACTACTTCCCAGGGCTGGCCTTCATAAATAAATTGGGTGCCTTTTTTTAAATCGGTATGGGTTAGCATGAAACGAATTTTCAATTTTAAATTTTAAATTTTCAATAAGTATGAGTCAAACATTTTACAAAGAAAATGTTTGACAGATTTAATTATTTCAAATTAAAATATTTCAAATTGATTTCAAATTGTAAATTTCAAATTTAATCTTTGGTTTTCCACTCTATTTTTGATTCTTTGTCGGCAAATTCCAGCCATTCCCCTTGTTTTGAAATGACAAACCATTTTTTACGCGCTTGTTGGTAAACCATCGGATCTCCCAAATAAAACGGTTTTTTTACGATTTCTTTAGGTTTTAAGCGGTCCAATTCCAGCCATTTTTTAAACACGGTTTCGATGGTGTAGTCCAGCTTCCTTGAATTGGCCCAGACCGCAACCTTATCAATGGCTTGTTTTGCCGCTTCCATTGATCCGGCCAATTCCAATAATTGCTTGGCGGGTTTAGTGTAACGCGAATAGATGATCTTTCTTTTTTTAGCATTTTCTTTCAATTCTTGCAAGGATAGCCCTTTGGATTTAAAAAAATGAGTAATGATCTGGCGTATAGCTGTTTCTTCTTGCAGTTTTTCAAAATCTTTAATTTTACTTTTCTTAATATACTCTTCTATCCGTTTTGCTGAACCTTCTCCGATTCCTTTTATTTCTTTTAATCCTTTTAATCCTTTTTCTTTATAAATTTGAGAAACATCCGTTTGTAGAGAATTTAAAATATAAGCAGCTTTTTTGTAAGCATTAATCCTAAAAGCCGAGTCTCCCTTTATTTCCAAAAGTCCGGCCATATCATTAAAAATCTGGGCAATTTCTTGGTTCATATGCTGTTTATAATATCATGGAGCAGAAGAACCAAGTATATTGACAGTAGTTAAATGTAATGTTACACTAATAATAACTAAGAGAACTCTTAGTCTCTTGCGGTATTGCCGTAAGAATTCCGTACCTTGAAAGGAGCCATTATGCATCTGCCCTTTGAAGAAATGAAGGTGCGCCTTGAGTCGCTTCGATGTTTGGCTAGCGATCACATTGGTACCAACTACGAAGAATCTCGAGATCCTTACCAGCAACGGCCTTACCACTCTCGTTGGCATACGTTTGACACGCATGCCAGGTTTGTCAGTCTTGCTTCGGCGGTTCGTAATCGTAACCCAGATCTGATTTCTGAATCAGACATAATGGCGGGCGAAGCGGCTGCTTTCGCCCACGATACTGACCAAACGTGCATGTATGTTACAGGTCCGTTTGGCAAGATGCGCAAACGTTTCAGTGGACCTATTGAAGGCGCTTCTGCGATTTGGTGCATTCGCATGATGGATCAAGTAGGGGGATTTACGCCCTCGCAGAAAGAAGTTGCCGCTGAAGCAATTATGGGAACTGTTCCGGCCTGGGATGGAGTCAAAAATCGGCTGATTCAACCCAACCTTCGTCCCGGCGTTAAATTGGCAACAATTCTTTTGGCAATCGCTGATCTTGGTGGCGGTGTTATGGGTGGCACTGCATTTGCCAAAGAGGGACGTTTGGTGTTTGTGGAGGATAATCTTTTCGTTCTTGAAGCCCTCCTGGAAACAGGAATGCGTGATGTTCCGTCCAATGCCCAATTTCTTTGCGAAAAGATCGTCGCATATATGGGAAGTCAAATCGGATTCCTTAAAGGTGTTGCTGATCGTTTGGAGGAGGAAATTCTTCCATTGGTACTCGTTGAAGTGCGGGATCCTATTCGTTCTGTGTGTACCGGCACTACGGCGGCCGACAAGGCATGCAGAGGTGTTTGGGAGTGGACACAGGAAATGGCGGATAAAAAAGACTATATGAACCTCTTTCGGTTCATGGGGTACCGAGTTTAGAAAATCTTGTTTTCGTCAGGTCCGTTTCACTAGTTGAAGCGGACATTTTTTTTGCAAAAAAAGAGAAACCTAATATGTCTTTTATTTTTATTATAAGAAAAAAACCCAAACATCCTTGTTTGGGTCTATAGTTTTACTGGCGGGCAGTTGCTTGTTTTAAGCGATCCACTTTCCTGGCCAGATGCAGAATGATTTCGTGCAAATGCCAGGTGGACAGATCCATCGCGCTTTCCAAGTGCCACAGAGGCATCAGGTCTTTCTCAAGGACTCCAATCTCGCCTTCTTCCCAAGTGTTGGGGTGAATGATTTTAACTTGGAAGCTCACTCCTTCGCATCCTTCGGGGGGTTCATTTGAGACACCCATCACTCTGCCGATGGCATGTTTTTTGCTGTTGTCTCCCCGATTGTCGTAGAAGTTGACCGCCACCAGCGAGCCGATCTTAATCTTCATTTTTCTCCTTTCAAGAGTGGTTGGAAAAGGTTGTACTGAAACTATTTTAAAACATATATACACCAATGTCAATAGTGAAATCCAGTCTATTTTTTGATATGATATCCATATGCAAAAACGTCACCGGATTTTTATCGCCATTAATTTGCCTGCTGATGTAAAAAAACGGCTGGCCGGATACCAGAAAAAATGGGCGGATGTTCCCGCTAAGTGGACAGCGCCAGATAATCTTCACATTACGTTGCTTTTTTTGGGAGATATAACCGATCAGGATTTGGCACAAGCCTGCCAGGCGGTAAAAGAAATTGCCGGGCGTCATAATTCTTTTAATATTACCTTAAACAAAGTGGCTTATGGCCCCGAAGACAAACTGCCTCCAAGATATATTTGGGCGGGCGGAGAAGCTAGTCAAGAGGCAGTAGCACTTAAAAGAGAATTGGAAGACATCTTATTTGAAAGCATTAAGTTTAAATTGGATAAAAATGTTTTTACTCCCCATATTACCTTGGCCAGAATTAAAGAATGGGAATGGCGGGCGATTAATCCGGAAGAACGGCCGGAGGTTGGCGAAGATATTGATATGGTATTTACGGTGGAATCGATTGAAGTAATGGAATCGGAATTAACTAAACAAGGCCCGCACTATATAGTCGTCGAATCGCATCAATTGCAATAATGCATAATCTTTGTTAATATTAGAGTAAATTCTGGTATTCTGCAGAATACCAGAATAATAAACGATACAAATGAAAAATGCAAAACAACTTGAGAGACATTTTAAGGGATTGGCAAATCACCGCAGAGTGGATATTTTGTTATCGGTTTCTAAAAGTCAAGGGATTACTGTGGATGGAATATCGGAAAAATTGGATTGTAATTTTAAAACCATTTCAGAACATACGAAAAAATTAGTTCAAGCAGGTTTGCTTAATAAAAAGTATAAAGGGACTGCCGTGGCACATTCTCTGTCCCCCTATGGCAAAAAGTTCTTACATTTTATAAAACTATTATAGACCTACTGATCAAAGATTTTCCTGCCAAAATACTAAAATTTCAACTGTAAATTTGCTATAATTTCTCAGCTTAGCTAAAGCTAAACCTAGGTCGGGGGTTTCTTTGCGAAGAAAGCCCTCGCGACCCTGCCAAATTCTACCTGTCTGCTTTCGCACAGGCAGATCAAATTTTCGTTCTGCTTGGTCCGCAGGACATCCTGAAGGTTGCATTTTACCATTTTGCCTACGGAAACCTTTAATCAGTAGATCTTCTGATATTCTGCAGAATATTAGAATAGTTTTAAAGGAAATAAGGAAATTATGAGTAAAAAGTTATTTTAAATGAAAATACATTTTATCGGCATTGGTGGAATCGGGGTTTCCGCACTGGCACAGTATTATTTGGAAAAAGGGCATGAAGTTTCAGGCTCGGATTTAGTGCAGTCGGAAATCACCGATTTTTTAAAAAACAAGGGCATTACCATTTTTATTGGCAACGCGTCCGAAAATATCCGCCCGGATTTGGATTTGGTAGTTGCCAGTCCCGCGGTTCCAAAAACCAATCCCGAATATACTAAGGCAAAAGAATTGCAAATACCAACACAAAGTTATCCGGAAGCCCTGGGTCAATTAACCCAACAATATTATACCATCGCAGTTTCGGGCAGTCATGGCAAAAGCACTACCACGGCAATGATTGCTTTAGTGCTGGTGGAAGCGGGACTGGATCCGACCGTGATTGTTGGTACAAAATTAAAAGAATTCGGCGGCAGTAATTTTAGAATGGGCAAAAGCAATTACTTGGTCATTGAAGCCTGTGAATACGATTCTTCGTTTGCCAATTATTTTCCAAAGATTTCGGTGGTAACTAATATTGATAAAGAGCATTTAGATTATTTTAAAACTTTTGGCAATGTCATTAAAGAATTTAAAAAATTTATTTTAAA
>MHPA01000032.1:0-16399 GCA_001820255.1 Candidatus Staskawiczbacteria bacterium RIFCSPLOWO2_01_FULL_38_12b
GTGTATACAAAAGTACAAAAATAAATTGCGTCCTGCAATTCCTGCGCATGTTTAAACTTATTGTGCGAAACGTAATAATTTCTTTTGGAAATTAAACGTGTCTGAAACGTAAAATTTTCGAAGAAAATTTGTACGTTTTGACATAAGAAATTACGGCCGGCGGTGCCAGTTTAACATAAACTGGAATGTTTTATCTGTAAATGATAGTGAGGGGGTTCCGAAAGAAAACAAAGAAACCAAGAAAATTATTTGATTTTACGATTATTTTGTTGTAGAATTGTGATTAGTTTGCAGGCACTTTTTTTAGTCAGTTTTTGTGGTGGGCGATTAGTTTTGTAGCAGAACGCTGTCTTGCACATATTTTTTTGGTGGGCTCATAGTTCAGTGGTAGAACGCTGAACTGCGACACGTTAATTTGGTGGGCGATTAGTTCAGTGGCAGAACGCTGTCCTGATAAGACAGAGGTCGAAGGTCCGATTCCTTCATCGCCCACCAAATTAACGTGGAAACTTTGCTCATCTAAAAAATAAATAGGACAGGTTCATAAGACAGAGGTCGAAGGTCCGATTCCTTCTGAGCCCACCAAAAAAATATGGGAGCCGTGCCTATGAAATATAGATAAAACGGCTTCTTACCTTCTCTTTTTTGTTTTTTCTGAAAATGGTATAATAGACCTGTTGCGTATTAAGGATTTACTGCAGATTGAACCTTTCGGCTGGAAATTTGCTATAATTTCTCAGCTTAACTGAAGCTAAACTTCAAAATTCTATCAAATTTCCAGCTTCGAAATCTTCCTGGACCCGCAGGGACTCCCGAAGGTTGCTTTTCGTCACAATCCTTAATACGTAACAGGTCTAATATTTTTAATCAGATTATAATTTACTTTGAATTATCATGTTTATAAAAATAGATAAAAAAGTATTGGTTATCCTTTTGGTCGTTGTTGTGATCGTTGGTGTTGGTGTATATGCTTTGTTTATAAACCAGCCCAATAAAGTGGAAAACCAGGAAAACCAGATGGATACCACAACAGATACTCCCTCAATCCAAATTCAAAAAAACAATCCAGCTTCCCAATTATTAGATGGGGAGGTAAAGGTGGGAGGAACCAATGGCGGTGGCACACTTACGATTTGTTCAGATAAATGCAATGATGGTATTTGTCAAACCACAAATGCTGACTGCAAAGACGGTAATTTAAATTGCGTCTGCCCTGAAACAAAGAGCGACTGCCCGCAGGACTGTAAATAATGGAACAAAAATACCTTATTTTTATCGGTTTAATAATAGGGTCTATGATTATCGGAGCGTGTACTTTTTTTGCTATTTTGTATCGCCCAAGTTTTCCGGTCGATAATTTTCTAAAGACACCAATCCAGCAAAAATCTGTTAACCATGAAGCTGCGGTCTGTGGTGCAAAAGATATCACCACGGTAACAAAAGTCATCGATGGGGATACCGTAGTGGTGGATGGTGGGTACCACGTGCGTCTTTTGGGAATTGATGCCGATGAAAAAAATTATCCCTGCTATCAAGCGGCAAAAAGCCGATTGGAAACATTGGTGCTGGGCAAACAAGTAACATTGCAAAAAGATATTACCGATGTTGACCGTTATGGCAGATGCTTAAGAGCTCTTTTCTTGCAAACCCAAAATATTAATGTGGAATTAGCAAAAGAAGGATTAGTGGTGGCAAGGTTTTATCCGCCTGATGTATTATATCAAGATGAAATAATCGGGGCGGAAAAAATCGCAATGGAAAATACCGCTGGATGCAAATGGAATCAAAAGGTCGTTAATTAAAAAGTAATAAAATACACATGATAACTACGGTAATAAAAAAAGACGGGACAAAAGTTCCTTTTGATTTGGAAAGAATGAAATCATCCATTGCGGCTGCCGCAGAAGATGCCGGCCTTTTGGAAGAGGAAAAAAACAGTGCAGTAGAACAGATTTCATCTTCCGTAATTATAGGCTTGGGATCCAAAGAAGCAGTTTCGTCATCTGAAATTAAAGGTAAAATCCTTGCTGAATTAGAAGTTTCTTACCCTGATATCGCCCAGGCTTGGAAAAAATACGAACAGTCAAAGGCTCAATAATATTTCAATTTTACGCCGCCGCTGGCATATTGCCGGCGGCGGTTTTGTTTTACCGCAACAAGGATGATTTTACAAATTACTATTTTTAATGTATAATACTGTGAATTACGAAATGCTCGTTAGAGAAAACTTTTCGGGTCTTTTTTCCAAATTTGAGCTATAAATTTGCTATAATTTTTTCCCGTAGCCGTAGGCTACGATAAAAAATTCTATCAAATTTCTACTCTCAAATTTAAAAAAAATACCTCGAAGCATTTCGTAATTCACAGTATAATAAAATTATGGCAAAAGTAACAGTATTGGTGGCGGGATATACCACTGACGATAAACAGCTTTTTGACGGCGTAGAAGAAAAAGGAGCTACGGTGAGTTTGGTTGTAGATAAAAATATGGTGATGGTAGTAGACCCTGGAACTTTGGAAAATCAACAGGTACTATTGTCTGCCTTGGCCGCCCAAGGATTAACTCCTGATGATGTAACCGTGGTTGCGATAACTCATTCCCATATTGACCACTATAAAAACATTGGTATGTTTGGCAAGGCAAAAGTGTTGGAGTATTCTGGAATTTGGGATGGCAATAAAATAGAAGACTGGCAAACGCATTTTTCAACAGATATTCAAATTTTAAAAACTCCCGGCCATGACGCCGCCTCCATCACCCTTTTTGTTAATACTCTCCAAGGCGTTGTCGCTATTTGCGGCGATGTCTTTTGGAAAGAAAATTTTCCGAAAGTTGATCCGCACGCTTTTGATGCCAAAAAATTAGAACAAAGCCGTGCTTTGGTGTTAAAAATGTCGTCTTGGATAATTCCCGGCCACGGCCCAATGTATAAAACAGGTCATGCGCCTTTACTAAAATTACAAGATGCAAAAAAAATGGATGCGGCCGTGCTTGGCAAATGTAAAAAGTGTCGCCAGCTGTTTAAAAAGTTATCTGACAAATGCCCTTGCCAGAGTTGGTTATGTTATCATTGTTGCGAGTGTGATATTTACTGCGGAGTTTGCCATTGCAAGCATAAAATCTAAACCCGAGAAAATAGAATCTAGAAAATAGAAAATAGAATGTCAACGACGGACGTTTCGTATTCTATTTTCTACTTTCTATTTTCTAAATTCTAGAATTATGAAGATTATTGTAAAAACAAAACCAGGAGCGAAAAACGACAAAATAGAAAAAATAGACGAATCCAATTATATTGTCTACGTAAAAGAACCGCCTATTAATGGCCGGGCCAATGCCGCTTTAGTAAAATTGCTGGCAGAACATTTTGATATTAGTCCCTCATTGGTTTCCATTATTTCGGGGCACATGGCGCGAGTAAAAGTGGTTGAAATAAATGACTAAAAAATCAACTTAGCTAAGTTGATTTTTTTTCTGTTTTTTCCTATAATAAACTAACTATTTTTTTTGCCCTTTGACAACTAACTGGGGAGTCTTGACATGAAACCGCTTGAGGCAAAGGATCGTATTATTGTGGCACTTGATGTGTCCGACCTTACATCAGCCTTTAAGCTGGTCAACCAACTTTCGTCGCACGTCGGGTTTTTTAAAGTGGGGTTTGAATTCATTTATTCAACCATGGCTACTCTTTTGTCCCTTTCCGATTCGGATTCGAAAGATCACTTGTATAGGTTGCGTGATTTCATGCAACTGCTGGAAGGAAAAATTCTGCTGGATGTCAAATTAAACGACATTCCCAACACAATTGGCAAAGCCGCAAAAGCAATTGCCAGGATAAATCCGGCCATGTTTACCATGCACGCCTCCGCCGGAAGTGAAGCTATCGGCATAGCTGCTACCAACAAAGGTAGCTCAAAATTGTTTGGTGTGACCGTTTTGACTTCTTTTGCTGGCTTGCAGTGTAAAGCGGTCTTTGGGGATACAATAACATCTACCATTGTGCGTTTTGCTTACATGTTATTAAACTATGGAGCAGACGGTATTATCTGTGCGCCCAAAGAAGCTCCTTTGCTACGATCGCATTTAGAATTTAAGAATATGATTATCGCATGCCCAAACGTTCGGCCGGCGTGGGCGACTTCAACAGATGACCAAAATAAAGACCGGCAAATGACGCCCGGCGAAGCCGTTAAAGCCGGCATTGATATGCTGATTATTGGAAGGCCGATTACCAGTCCGCCTCCCGAAATTGGCACACCGCTTGACGCAGCTAAATTGATCGCACAGGAAATTCACGAAGCACTTCAACTAAAGGAGGTCTAGCATGTACACCGCAATACAACTGTTGCGTTTGAATGTGGGGGGTTTTAATTGGGATTTGACCGAAGAAGAAATCCTTGAATTCTTCGACAGTTGCGATGCGTACTGGATGCACAATGAAGATCCAACTATGCCGCATGCACAACTTACCTCGGGACTTTGCAGTAACGGCTACTTTAATGTGCCGGAAGTTTTGCAATACCCTGGGGTTTGTGAAGTTTTGGCTGACCAACTTCGCCGTAAGTTAGAATTAGAATTAACAGATTGTTTTCGATGGGTTGTCGGCTCTGCCTATTCGGCCATTACGTTTTCATACGAAATGGCCAAGCTTTTTAAAGTAAAGCATGGTTTTGCCCACAAGGGTGAAAGTCAACAAATGATCTGGAGAGACGGAGTAATTCGGCCGGACGAAAGTGTGCTACAGATTGAAGAATTGATTACCACGGAAAAAACCCTGCGTGGTGTTCGCAAGGCTATTGATGAAGCCCATGGTAATGGGAATGTCCGTTTCTTGCCCGTTGTTGGTTGTATTGTGCACCGTCCGGCAAGCCTCCTTGAAGTAACCGACATCAAAATTGTTTCTTTAATTCAACGGGAAATTTGGAAGGTAAAACCGGAGCATTGTCCGTTGTGTGAGGCGGGCTCGCCTCGGTTAAAACCAAAAGAGCATTGGCGCGAGTTGACCAAAAAAAGGTAACTCGCAAAAATCGCAAAGCCGCGGATTGACCTCGGCTTTTTTTTTGCAAAGAATATATGGTAGAGGAGGCTTGAAAAAAAAATGTAACAGGGTACACTGTATCTAATATGGCAAAGAAAAAAAAGGTTATTAAAAAAAATCCAAAAAAGAAAACGGCAAAAATGCCGCGCAAAGTTTTAATTAAAAAAAAGATTGCCAATAAAAAGTTTAAAAAGAACACTAAAAAGTTCGCACTAAAAAAACCAAAAAAAATCAGGCTCAAAAAAATAGTGTTAAAAAAAAGAGTATTAACAAAAAAGAAAATAATAAAAGCAAAATCATCAACCCTGCCATCCGTTGGTCAATCCCAGCAAAACGGAAACTTTATCGCAAAGTCTTTTTTTAAAGCTAAAATAAAGGTAATCGGCATTGGCGGGGGAGGCGGGTCTATTGTTTCAGAAATCGGCAGATCTTTGAATAAGGCAACATTTGTGGTCGCCGATACCGATATGCGTTCATTTAAAAAAAGGGCGGGAGTCAAGCATTTTTTATTTGGTCAGAACCTGACCCATGGCTTGGGTACCGGAGTAAATCCGGACTTAGGCAAAGAAGCCGCTATGGCGGAAAAAGAAAGGATTGCCCGATTTTTTGACGATCAAGATATTATAATTTTTATTGCTTCTTTGGGGGGTGGATTAGGGTCTGGCGCCACGCAGGTGTTTGTAGATGCCGCAAAAGATTTTGACGGAATTACCTTGGGGATATTTACGTTACCCTTTAAATTTGAGGGAAAAAATAAATATGCCATAGCTCAAAAATCCCTCAAAGAATTGCGAAAATCACTAAATGTTTCTATTACCATTCCCAATGAAAGGATTTTTAAAATTATTGATGCAAATACCGCCATCACCGACGCTTTTTCCATGGTAAATAAAAGTTTAATTGAATCACTGGAGAGCTTAATTGACTTAATTTACAGTCCTGGCATAATTAATATTGATTTTGCGGATTTAAAAGTAATATTAAAAGGAAAAGGGAACTTTGCATTTTTAAATACTGCCGAAGCCCAGGGCAAAACGAGAGCCGAAGATGTCAGCAGTAAGATACTCCATAATTCTTTGTATCAAAATAATAATTTTATTACCCAAAAAATTCTTTTTAATATTGAGGGTGGGGCCAATCTTAGCATGTTTGAGGTTGATAAAATCAGCAAGGCTATTTCTTTGGTAAATCCCGATGCGAAAATTATTTTTGGAATTTCTAAAAATCCAAAATATAAAAATAAAATAAAAACAACGCTTTTGATGACAGGGCAAAGTTTGGAAGATGTCCGGGCGGGCAAGAAAGCAAAAGAAGCTAGGGTAGTAGTTTTAGAAAATATAAAAAAGGCTGCCGTTAAAACCAAAAAATCTGATAAAAAAAACAGTAAGCGTCCTTCGCCAAGCCCTCAAAAATCCCCGGAATACGAAAAAATACCGTTTGATAACGTGATGTCACCGGCTTTCCAGGAACAATTTAGCCGGTTGAGTATTGTAGAAGGCCAAGCTAAACCAAAGAAAGCCATTAGAAGAACTGCGCTGGATATTAAAAAAGCGGAGGAAGTAGAGCAAAACAAGCAGTCGTTGCAGGAAAAAGAATGGGAAATTCCGGCATTCATGCGACTAAAAAAATAATATGCAAGAAGATCAAAATCTGGAAATAAAAAAAGCGATTATACCCATAGCCGGAATGGGGACAAGATTTCTCCCCTTGTCGCTGGCGGTTTCTAAGGAGTTTTTCCCTTTGGTGGATAAACCCATTATCCAGTACATCATTGAAGAAGTGAAAAAATCAGGAATCAAAGAAATCGTTTTTATCATCAGTCCGCGCCAAAAAATGATTTTTAACTATTTAAAAAAGTCGCCCGAGCTGGAAGCTACCCTGGTAAAACGCAAAAAAGAATCGCTCTTAAAAGAATTAAAAGAATTTGAGCAAGTATTAGAGGGTATTACTTTTTCATTTGTAGTTCAAAAAAACGCTCTTGGCGACGGGCATGCTATTTTACAAGCCGCCAAGCTAGCGGGCAAATCTCCCGTTGCCGTTTCATTTGGCGACGATGTGGTGGATTCGGACGAACCGGCGTTGGGCCAATTAATTAATATTTTTAAAACCTGCAACGCTCCGGTCATCGCTTTAAAAGCACTACCTCAACATGTAATTCCGGCATACGGGAATGTGTCCGTTGAAAAAATAGCCAACCATTTATATAAAATAAAAAAAATAGTAGAAAAGCCTGATCTTTCTCAAATACAATCCAATTTGGTGATTGTGGGAAAGTACGTATTAACCCCTGACGTTTTTGACTATTTAAAAACCGCCGTGCCAAGCGAAAAAGGGGAAATTATTTTAGGCGAAGTGTTTGAAAAAATGTTGCATGATGGAAAAACCCTGTATGGCTATGAGGTAAAAGGCGAATGGCTGGAATGTGGCGACAAATCAAAATGGTTAAAATCATTTTTTTACCTTGCACTAAAAGATGTGCGCTTTGGGAAAGAGTTAAGGGAATATCTTAAAACAATAAAGTAGTTATTGCTTTAAAATATTCTTTGCAACTTGTTCAAAAAAAAGGGGGGGGGTCATGACTAACGAAGAAGTTTTACAAAAGGCTAATGAAATTGTCAATCAATACGGTTTGATGGCGGAATTTCTCAGTGATGCTGAATCAGTAGGAGTTGGCGGAGATTGCCGCACTTATACTAAAATTATTGTTTTGTTTAGGCCTCCCATTGATCATAAAACATTAGCTTCTTTATCTACTAAGATCAGCAATGTGACTGGCATAAATAGAGTTACCTTTGAGCTTGCAAGAAAATAGCATATTGAAATAGTAAATGATTGGTTTTTTAAACATGGGTCCGCCTTGAATATTTCAAGAAGCGGCCCTCTTTTTTTACATTTTTTTATAATTAGTGTAAAATCAAAGGAGTAATCACGAATATACGAATTCAAGATAATATACGAATATACCAATCACGCCGATTCGTATATTTGTATATTTGAACGTATTCGCATATTCGTGACCACTCTAAATTTATGAAGATTGCTTTTTTTGAAACCGAAGCATGGGAAAAAGAATATATAAACCGGCAACTGGGCGGTTTTGAAATTTCTTTTTTTGATCAGCCGCTTTCAGCTCAAAATCTTGGGCAAATAAAAGATGTCCAAATTGTTTCCGCTTTCATTGATTCGCAAATCACCAAAGAAATACTTGACGGCTTGCCCGAATTAAAAATGATTGCCACGCGCTCAACCGGCTTTGATCACATTGACATGCAAGCGTGCAACGCAAAAAATATTATCGTCTGCAATGTCCCTTACTACGGGGAAAATACCGTAGCCGAACATACGTTTGCGTTGATTTTAGATTTATCAAGAAAGATATATAGTTCCATTGAACAGGTTAAAAAAGAAGGTTTTTCTATTGAAGGCCTGATGGGGTTTGATTTAAAAGACAAAACCATTGGCGTAGTGGGAATGGGCCACATCGGCCAGCACGTTGCCAGAATCGCCAAAGGATTTGAAATGAATGTACTGGGATATGATTCGCGCCAAGATAAAAAACTGGCAAAAACATTGGGTTTTACTTATGTCTCTTTGGAAGATTTATTAAAAAATTCCGATATTATCACCTTGCACCTTCCTTATAACGAACACACGCACCACCTAATTAATTCTGGTAATATCAATCTTATTAAAAAAGGGGCGCACCTGATAAACACCGCCCGCGGAGGGATTATTGAAACCGATGCCTTGGTGAGGGCGTTGCACGATGGAATACTGGCGGGCGCGGGCTTGGATGTGCTGGAAGAAGAATGTTTTATTAAAGAAGAACGCCAGTTATTATCAAAGGGATTTCCACAAACCTGCAATTTAAAAACCATGTTGCAAAACCACGTACTAATGGAACAAAAAAACGTTATTATCACGCCTCATAATGCGTTTAATTCAAAAGAAGCAGTGGAACGGATTTTACAAACGACGGTGGAAAATATCCAGGCTTTTATAAAAAGAAAACCAGTGAATATAGTAAAGTGAAAGAAAATCCAAAATTCAAAATTACCCGCCTGTGCCACGGCTTCCGCCGATGCCAAAGCTTTGGCGGACAGGTTGGCGGGTGGGCAAACCACAAATAAATCACAATAATTACAATCTAAAAAAACATGGAAAGCGAACCAAGAGATCGAGTGCCAATTCCGGACGATCAAACAGATCCAGACTATACAGAATTAGTTCAAAAAGCGATCGGTAAAGATGCAGTCAAACTTGCGGCAAGTGAAAAAGTAATTAGCACCGAAAAAGAGATAGACAATATAGAGCAAGCTTTTTTGCAGGATATCAAAGAACATCCCGACGACGATGCGCCTCGGCTTATTTACGCCGATTGGCTCTTTGATCAAGGTGGACAAGAAAATGAAGATCGGGCACGATTGATTCATTTGGAAACAGAATTTCCAAAGATTGCAACCGATGATCCGTTATTTTTATCTAAACTTAAAGAAATTAATAAATTAAAAGATAAAGTTGATTTGGAATTTAAGGAGAAATATAATGGGGTTGAGGGTGTAGGTGGTGCCTGGGGATTATCGAAGAATATATATCCTAGCTCCATAAAAATTACAGAATTTATTGGACAAGCTGAAGATATGCTCAGAGAAAATCCCCTTATCGATGCTCTTTATTTAGATAATAAAAATCAGTCCGTTTTGCCCGAATTAGTTAATTGTCCTTTTTTGAAAGATATAAAAGAAATGCATTTGGAATCTTGTAATTTTGAAAGCATTCAGTTGGTGTTGAATTGTCCATATCTATCTAATCTTAGAGTGTTAAGTCTGGAAGGATCATGGATTGGCAGTACAGGTTTACAAACTTTATTATCATATCCTCTTAAGATGTCTAACCTTGATCAATTTGATCTTAGTAAAACAGGCCTTATCACAGAAGATATTCAAATATTAATTAATTCGTCAAATTCATTAAATCTTAAGTATTTAAATCTAAAGGGTAATAATATTGATGAAGTTGGACAGGAGAATCTAAGGCAAAATTTTCCTAATACAGAAATAACTTTTTAAAAAATCATGATCTACGATTTAATCATTATCGGTGCGGGGCCGGCGGGAATTTCCGCCGCCATTTACGCTGCACGGCAAAAATTAAATATTCTGATGCTATCTAAAGATATTGGCGGACAGGTGGCTAAAAAAGCCGTGGATATTGAAAACTATCCCGGGTTTGATAAAATATCGGGTTTGGAGTTGGTGAATTTATATAAAAAGCAATTGGAGGCAAATGATTTAGAAGTAACTTTAGACGAAGTTTTAAGTATCGAAAAACCGGATAAATATTTTTTAGTGAAAACAACATCGGGTAAAACCTATGAATCAATTTCAGTGGTGGTAACTTCCGGAGCAGAGTCAAGATTATTGAATGTTCCGGGAGAAGAAGAATTTTCAGGAAAGGGCGTAAGTTATTGTTCATTGTGCGACGGTCCGGTATTTAAAAATAAAATCGTGGCGGTAGTGGGCGGGGGAAATAACGGATTTGAGTCGGCCCTCTTTTTATCAAACTATGTGCCAAAAGTATATGTTTTAGAATATGGTGCCACGGTAAACGCTGACAAAGAAAACCAAGAATTGGTGGCCAAACATAAAAATATAGAAATCATCACCAATGCGAAGGTGGTAAGAATTGAAGGCAAAGCGAAGCCCCGTACTGAAGCCACAGCTTCTAGTACTGGGGTATTTGTGGAATCCATTATTTATGAAGATTTAACCACTGGTGAGGAAAAAACGTTGGAAGTAAAAGGCGTGTTTGTTGAAATAGGATATTTGCCGTCAACGTCTTTTGTAAAAGACATGGCCCAGTTAAACGATAAACAAGAAATTATGTTTGACCATAAAAATTTGGAAACAAAAACCCCGGGGCTTTTTTCAGCGGGGGATTGCAATGTTTCAAAATACAAGCAAATTGTGATGGCATCAGGAGAAGGAGCAAAAGCGGCATTATCGGCTTACGAGTATATAAAAAAACAACTATGAGCAAGATTAAAGAAATTATTGCGCGGGAAATTAAAGATTCGCGGGGGAAACCTACCGTTGAGGTTGAGGTAATTACCGACAAAGGCAGTTTTATTGCTTCTTGTCCTTCGGGCGCTTCCACCGGAAAAAACGAGGCCTTGGAATTACGTGACGGGGATGGCCGTGGCGTTTTGCAAGCTATTGAAAATGTTAATGAAATTATCGCGCCAAAATTAAAGGGCAAAAATCCGGTAAATCAAAAAGAATTGGATGAATTAATGATTGCGCTTGATGGCACTGAGTATAAATCGAAATTAGGAGCCAATGCGATTTTACCGGTGTCTATGGCTATTTGCCGAGCTGGCGCAGCCGCTAAAAAAATACCGTTATACCAGCACCTTTCAGAAATTGCGGGGTCAGACCTAGTAATGCCTTTACCAAGCTTTAATATTTTAAATGGCGGAGCTCACGCAAAAAACGATTTGGAAATACAGGAATTTATGGTAGTTCCCCAGAAAAAAACATTTCAAGAAAATTTGGTGTTGGGAAGCAATGTATTTAATAAATTAACAGAACTTTTAAAAGGGGCTCACGGTAGCATGCTGGATATGGGCGACGAAGGAGGATATGCGCCGCAAATTTCAACAGCGGAGCAAGCTTTATTTTTAATTAAAAGTGCCATTGGAAACCATCAAGATATAAAAATCGCACTGGATTGTGCGGCTTCCGAATTTTACCGTGATGGAAAGTACGAACCCCAAATCGGCAAGCAACTTTCACGAAATGAAATGGTTGAGTTTTATAAAGATTTAGTAAAACGCTTTCCCATTATTTCTATTGAAGATCCGTTTGCCGAGAATGATTGGGAGGGATTTAAAGAATTAAAAATCGCTTTGCCAAATATTACTATTATCGGAGACGACTTAACTACTACCAATATTAAAAAAATAAAAGAAGCAGAAAGCAAACACGCCTGCAATGGGGTGATTATAAAATTAAACCAAATCGGCACGGTTACCGAAACAATTAATGCGGTAAAGTTGGCGCAAAGTTATGGCTGGAAAATCATGGTATCGCACCGGAGCGGCGAAACGCTAGATAATTTTATTGCTGACTTGGCGGTTGGTGTTGGAGCGGACTTTATTAAATCAGGGGCTTACACCAAAGAAGAAAGAGTGGTAAAATACAATCGGTTGCTGGAAATAGAAAATGAATTAACCAAGAAAAAATAATAGTATGGCAAAGTTATTTTTATTACGACATTTAAAATCACAGTGGAATAAGGACAACCGTTTTGCCGGCTGGGCTGATAATCCTTTATCAGATGAAGGCCGCCAACAGGCAAAAGAAATTTCTGAAAAGTTAATTAACGAGAATATTGATGTAGTATATACTTCGCCTCTAATAAGAAACATGGAAACGGTGTTGAGGATTTTTGATGGCATAGAAAAAAAATATCCTTTGTTTATTCATTTGGACGGCGGACGTATGCAAACGTGGAGTAATTTTACCGATTTAAATCAAAATGATGTGCCTGCCTATGTTTCAGAAAAGTTAAATGAAAGATATTATGGCGCTTTGCAAGGATTAAATAAAGAAGAAACAATAAAAAAATACGGGGAAGAGAAAGTACGTTTATGGAGAAGGGGGTATGGTGATAAACCGCCAGGAGGGGAGTCACTTAAAGATGTATATAAGCGAGCCGTGCCGTTTTTTAAAAAATATATTGAAAGGGATTTAAAAGGCGGAAAGAGCGTATTATTAGTAGCAAGCCACAATAGTCTGCGGGCCCTGGTAAAATACATTGAAAACATATCCGACCAGGAAATTGCCAATGTGGAATTACCCTTTGGCGCCCTGATATCGTATGAATTTGATGCTGGAAAATTCAAAAAGTTGCATTAAAAAATAACGCATTTGCATAAAAAAAATAATACATTATAATAAAGGTATTATTCACTAATTTAGAAAATAACCATTATGTTTAAAATAAATAAAAATTCGGTATTATTGGGTGTCGCCGTGTTGGGCATTTTAATGACCGGCATATTAATGGCTGCTAATGCTAATATGGCTGGCAGTAATAAATTGCTCTCTTTTTTAAAACTTAATTCGAGCGCTTCTGTTGAAAGTATCGCCCAAAAAGCGGTGGGCTATTTAAATGAAAGCGTTTTGCAAGAAGGCCAAACCGCTACACTAGTGAGTGCAGTGGAAGAAAGCGGGGTGATAAAATTTAAAATCCAAATAGCGGGCAAAGACTACGACAGTTATGTTAGTAAAGATGGTAAATTATTATTCCCCGAAGGAATTAGTGTGGATTTGGGGATAGCCACTCAAGCTAACCAGCCGCTGGGCACAGTTACTCCGGTCACTGTGGCAAAGGTTCAAAAAACTTCCCTTGAAGCATACGTGGTAAGCGCTTGCCCTTACGGACTGCAAATGCAAAGGGCGCTTTCTAATGCTATAAAAGCTGTTCCTTCGTTGGCCGAGTATGTCAAGGTAAGATACATTGGGGCCGTTTCGGGTAACATCATTACCGCTATGCACGGAGATGAAGAAGCAAAAGAAAATGCTAGGCAAATCGGCATACGGGAAGAGCAGCCAGATAAATATTGGCCCTATGTTTCTTGTTATATGGAAAAGGCCACTGGCAAAGCGGCAAATGGCATGCCTTATGGGGACACAGAAAAGTGCCAGCAAGTTGCCGGAGTTGACGTTGCTAAATTAGATGCTTGCATAGCAGATCCTAACAGATGCTTGGCCTATGCAAAAGAGGATTTTGCATTAAATGCAAAATATGGTATTCAGGGTTCGCCAACATTGGTATTAAACGGAGCTGTGATTGCAGAAAAAGAATTTGGCGGCAGGTCTGCTGATGCCATGAGAAACATTGTTTGCAGTTCTTCTTTAACGCTTCCGGGTTTTTGTTCGGAAAAATTAGACACCACACCCGCAGCCACATCGTTTTCAGTAAGCTATGCGCCGGCAAGTTCCGCCATTGCCGCTTCTGCTAGCACCAGCCCGGCATGCGCCCCCGTTGCAGTGCAGTAAAATCTAACCGTGAAACTTTAATCTTAAAGCTTGAAACCCAGCATTTAAAGCTTGAAGCTCGAAACCTGAAGCTTGATAACGCAACGACGTTAAAAAGTTTCAAGATTCAAGCTTTAAGTTTCAAGGCACAAGTTTCGGGCTTCAAGTTTCAGGCTTCAAGAAAAAATGGTAAAAATTTATTCAACTCCCACGTGCGTATACTGCAATACCTTGAAAGAGTATTTGGGTAAGAAAAATATTCCCTACCAGGATATTGATGTTGCCAGCAATGAAAAAGAGCTGGAACACATGGTTGCCATTTCCGGCCAAATGGGTGTTCCGGTAGTTGATATTGACGGTGATATCGTCATCGGTTTTGACAAAGAAAAAATAGACCAACTATTAAAAATAAATCCGTAATTCAAAGTAATTTAAAATAAATATTATGCATGTTAGCGATAATCAATTTGAGGGCAGTGTATGTCTTGCTCAAGCAACCTTAGTGTTGTTTTCCATGTTATATGCACCGCAAATAGCGCCCGTACTGTCGTTTTTATCATTATTAGGATTGAGCATTTATTATTTAGCAGTAAAGAAAAATTTTGATTATGATAAAGATAGCAATTAACGGTTTTGGCCGAATCGGTCGGCAGGCATTTAGAAGAATATTAGAAAAATACTCTGATTTACAGGTGGTTGCCATTAATGATTTAACCGACACTAAAACTCTCGCTCATTTGTTTAAATACGATTCTAACTACGGGGTTTTTAGTAAAGAAGTCAGTGCCACTGACAGTGCTGTTTTAATTGATGGCAAAGAGTATAAGGTGTTTGCGCAAAAGGATCCTGCCGTCTTGCCCTGGAAAGAACTAGGCGTTGATATTGTTCTTGAATGCACGGGTTTGTTTACCAAGCTTAGTGACGCCAAGGCGCACATTACCGCCGGCGCCAAAAAAGTGATTATTTCCGCTCCATCGGAAAAAGACGTACCCGGTTTTATTTTAGGGGTAAACACCGAAGGCTTTGATATTAATAATGTTGAAGTCATGGATATGGGGTCTTGCACCACTAATTGCCTGGCAAACGTTGCCAAGGTTTTGCATGATAATTTCGTCATTGTAAAAGGCTTTATGACTACGGTACACAGTTACACTAACGACCAAAAAATCTTGGATTTGCCCCACAAGGATTTGCGTCGAGCCCGGGCCGCTGCTATAAATATTATTCCCACCAGCACCGGAGCTGCCAAATCAATCGGAAAAATGATCCCCGAACTTGATGGAAAACTGGACGGCATTGCTATGCGGGTGCCCACTCCTGTAGTTTCTATTTTAGACTTAATTGTAGAAGTTAAAAAATCTACCACCAAAGAAGAAGTTAATGAAGTATTTAAAAAAGCGGCCGCCGGTAAGAATGCAAAAGGTATTTTAAGAGTTGAAGAACAACCCTTGGTTTCTATGGATTTTAAAGGAGATTCTTATTCCGCAATTATTGACGCCGGGGAAACGATGGTAAAAGAAAATTTAGTAAAAGTAGTGGCCTGGTATGACAATGAGTGGGGCTACTCTTGCCGGTTGGCGGAGTTTACGGACTTTGTAGGAAAAAAATTATAGAAATAGAATAAGAAAAATAGAATTTAAATAATTCTGTTTTTTATTGCAAAAATGCCCCGGAAACTGTTATCAACACAGTAGGTGACAAAACCCCTAATCCTCCCGGTTACTCCGGCAAGATTTCCGGCGATGGTTGGACCGTAAGCACCGTAGGCAAGAAGGTTCCAGTCGCCGTTGTGATGAGCACTATTGTTAACAATCTATTGGACCAGTTTTAACTACACAGTATGCTTTATATTTGTCAAAATATTTTGGCGCTATTCAGAAACACTGACTCCCCCGAGCAATGATAGTGTAAATTATGAACGTTCATAATTTACACTATCGCTCAATAAATACATTTCTGAACAGTGCGAATAATTTTAGAGCGTTCAAAAAGCGGGAGCCATTTTCCCGCAAAAGAATTTTTTACTACTACTACTACTTTTTTACTACTACTTGCTAGCAGACACTTAAAAAGTTATAATTGTAATATAAATAAATAATTAATTTTTTAATATATAGAAATGGAAAATACTGTTTCAAAAAACGTGGTGTGGTTTAAAGAAGTTGGCGTAAAAGATGTGGGGCTGGTGGGTGGAAAAAATTCTTCGTTGGGAGAAATGTATACCAATTTAGTTTCGCAAGGCGTAAACGTGCCCAATGGTTTTGCCACCACGTCGGAAGCTTACTTTCATTTTTTAGATTCCACGGGGCTTGCCAA
>MHPA01000032.1:16435-31504 GCA_001820255.1 Candidatus Staskawiczbacteria bacterium RIFCSPLOWO2_01_FULL_38_12b
AAATAGAGGTTATTTTAAAAGATGTTGATGTGCATAACTTAAAAAGCTTGCAGGAAAAAGGCAGAAAAATCCGGGAATTAATTGTAAAAGCTATTTTACCCCAGGATTTGCAAAACGACATTGTAAAAGCCTATAGCGAATTATCAAAGTCATACAATGTTGCTAATACCGACGTGGCGGTCCGATCCTCGGCCACTGCCGAAGATTTACCGGGCGCAAGTTTTGCTGGTCAGCAAGAAACCTTTTTAAATATTACGGGTCCACAAAACGTATTGGAAGCGGTTAAAAAATGCTACGCTTCGCTTTTTACTGATCGAGCCATTGTGTATCGGCAAGAAATGGGATTTGGGCATACTAAAGTCGGATTATCGGCTGGCGTGCAAAAAATGGTGCGGTCTGATTTAGGGGCTTCGGGGGTAATGTTTTCATGCGATACCGAATCTGGTTTTGGAGACGTGGTGTTAATTAATGCCAGCTTGGGGCTGGGTGAAAACGTGGTATTGGGGCGGGTTGAACCTGATCAATATTATGTATTTGAAACTACGCTTAAAAAAGGTTTTAGACCCATTATAGAAAAAAAGCTCGGGTCAAAATTGATTAAAATGATTTATGACCTGCCTGCCGGCAGGCAGGTAAAAATTGGTCAAAGAACCACAAAAAATATCGCTACGAGCAAAAAAGAGCGAGAACAATTTATATTAACCGATGATGAAATTTTACAATTGGCAAAGTGGTCCATGCAAATTGAAAATCACTACAAAAAGCCCATGGATATGGAGTGGGCCAAAGACGGCAAAGAAAATAAACTATATATTGTGCAGGCCAGGCCAGAAACCGTGCAAAGTAAAAAAAATCTTAATGTATTAGAAGATTACATACTGGAATTGAGGGAAAATAAAAAAATATTAGCCCAGGGAATGTCGGTTGGTTCAAAAATTGGGTCGGGTAAGGCAAATAAAATAATGTCGGCAAAAGACATTACTAAATTTAAAAAAGGCGAAGTCCTGGTTACCGGTATGACCGACCCTGATTGGGTGCCAGCCATGAAGTTAGCTTCGGCCATTATTACCGACCAAGGCGGACGAACGGCTCACGCCGCCATTGTGTCGCGAGAGTTGGGAATTCCTTGTATTGTCGGTTCTCATAATGCCACCAAGGTAATAAAAACCGGCACGCAAGTTACGGTTGATTGTTCAGGGGGCGAGCATGGCGTGGTATACCAGGGCATCATTCCGTTTAAAATAAATACCACCGATATTTCCAAACTGCAAAAACCTAAGACTAAAATTTCCATGAATTTGGCCGATCCTTCCCAGGCGTTTAATTTAAGTTTCATTCCCAATGACGGCGTGGGCTTGGCTCGTGAAGAATTTATTATTGCCAATACGATAAAAATTCACCCCAACGCTTTAATTAATTATAAAAAGCAAAAACCGGCCGTAAAAAAACAAATTAATGCATTGATATTAGGATACAAAAATCCGATTGATTTTTACGTTGACAAATTAGCTGAAGGTATCGGAAAAATCGGAGCGGCGTTTTACCCAAAGCAAGTTATTGTACGGTTTTCCGATTTTAAAACCAATGAATACCGCCAATTAATCGGTGGCGAACTATACGAACCAAAAGAAGAAAATCCCATGATGGGCTTTCGCGGAGCTTCCCGATATTATAATGAAAAATTCAAAGATGCGTTTATTTTGGAATGCCGTGCTATTAAAAAAGTACGCGAGGAATTCGGCATTGATAACGTGCAAGTGATGGTGCCCATGTGCCGCACTATAGAAGAAGGCAAAAAAGTAATCGGGATTATTGAAAGGGCAGGGCTTGCAAGAGGTCAAAATAATCTGAAAATTTACGTCATGTGCGAAGTTCCATCAAACGTAATTTTGGCCAAAGAATTTTTGGAAATTTTTGACGGTTTTTCCATCGGTTCCAACGATTTGACCCAATTAACGCTGGGCTTGGACCGTGATAATTCAGAAATTATCAGTGTTGCCAATGAAAAAAACGAGGCGGTAAAAATTTCCATAATCCGCGCTATTCAGGCTTGTAAAGATGCAGGGAAATATTCGGGCATTTGCGGCCAGGCTCCCAGCGACTTTCCCGATTTTGCCGAATGGCTCGTGGAGCAAGGAATTGAGTCTATTTCGTTAAATCCCGATTCAATTATAAAAACCACGATGGTGGTAGTGGAAAAAGAAAAACAAGTTTTTCCACATAACACATAACATAGAACACATAACAAAAAAACACCGTCGTAGTTTTGTTCCATGTTCTATGTTTCATGTTCCATGAGTTTTGACATCATTACCTTTGGTTCGGCCACGCAAGATATCCTGGTAAAACCAAAGCATCTTACTTTATTAAAATATGAAAAATCTTCGCCAGAAAAAGAAGTGTGTTTTCCGTTTGGATCTAAAATTGACGTTGAAGATATCAGATTTGCTTCCGGGGGTGGGGGAACCAATACCGCTGCCACATTTTCGTTACAAGGTTTTAAAACCGCTTTTTGCGGAACCGTCGGCGACGATATTTCAGGTAAACAAATTATCAATGAATTAAAAAAACTGAAAGTAAATACCGGTCTTGTGGCAAGCACCAATAAAAAACTCACCAATCACTCTATTGTAATTTCAGGAGATGGGAATGATAGGACCATCCTGGCTTACCGGGGAGCCGCCGAATTAATGGATAGGAAAGATATTCCATGGAAAAAATTAAAAACCAGGTGGTTGTATCTTGGGCCATTAAGCGGTTTATTTTGTTTACCCCGTAGTGAATCCGCAGATTCTACTACTGGGGCGACAACTCCATTTGAAGACATTGTTAATTTTGCAAATAAAAATACTATAAAAATTGCGGTCAATCCGGGAATCGCACAACTTTCCTTGCTAAATTTTTCAGACATTGCTAAAAAAATTGATGTATTGATTTTAAACCAAGAAGAAGCCAGCTTTCTGACAAAAATTCCGGTCAAACAAGAAAAAGAAATTTTAAAAAAAATGGATGAAATTTGCCCTGGAGTTTTAGTTATAACTAAAGGCGGGGAGGGGGTGGCGGTTTCTGACGGCAGTAGCATATACACAGCGCTTCCTCCCATAAATAGAAAAATTGTAGATACCACGGGAGCGGGGGATTCGTTCGCTTCAGGATTTTTGTCGAATTTTATAAGGGAACATGGAAATATAGAAAAAGCCATTCAATTGGGCATGGCAAATTCCGTGGGATGTTTATCTCAAGTCGGAGCCAAACCAGGGTTGCTCAAAAAAGGGCAAGAGTTTGAAAGAGTGGAAATTAGAAAAGAGAATATACTTAACTAAGTTTTATGGAAGAACAAATAAAATGAAAAATTTAAAACATTACTTACAAAAAGCGCAAAAGGAAAAATTTGCCATTGGCCAATTCAATTTTTCGGATTGGTCGCAGGTAAAAGGCATTGTGGCGGCTAACCAGAACTTAAAAGCTCCAATTATTTTAGGAACTTCCGAAGGTGAAAGCAGATTTGTGGGTTTACAGGAAGCTGTGGCAATGCGAAATGTACTAAGAAAAAAAACTGGTTTGCCGATTTTTTTGAATTTAGACCACGGAAAATCCGCCGAATATTTAAAAGAAGCGGTTTTGGCCGGATATGACATGGTGCATTTTGACGGATCAAAATTGCCGTTAGATGAAAATATAAAAATAAGCAAAGAAGTGGTGAAATTTGCGCACAAAAAAGGGGTCGTAGTTGAAGGAGAGGTTGGGCGATTTGGCACCGATGCTTCAAGAATTTATGAAGAGAAGTTTGAAATTAAAGAAGAATATTTAACTAAAGTAGAAGATGTTCTGCATTACTTAAAACAAGTAAGCGTAGATTTACTGGCGGTAAGCATTGGCACGTTTCATGGCATAGATATTTCGGGAATTTCGCCGAATTTACGGTTAGACAGATTACAGGAAATTTCTGCTCGGATAAAAACTCCTTTAACTTTGCATGGCGGATCAGGCACGCCTATAGAAGACATGAAAAAAGCCATACAATCGGGTATTTGTAAAATTAACATTAATACGGATATACGATCGGCCTTTGTAAAAAGTTTAAAAAAGGCCTTGGAGCCAAATCCGCCATCCGCCCTTGCTGGCGGAGGCGGAGAAATTACTCCTTATAAGTATTTACAAGGACCAATTGATGCGGTGCAGATGGTAGTTGAAGAGAGGATCAAGCTATTTGGAAGCGAAAACAAAATTTAGGAGTAATCACGAATATACTAATACGTTCTAATATACAAATATTACCAATATACGAACTACCCACCACTGTCATTATTTGTATATTATGTTAGATTCGCATATTTGTGATTACTCCAAAATCTCTTTACAAATCCGAATAAATATACTATACTTTTATCCATGATAAGTTTACAGGCGACCATAAGAAATAATTTTGGCAAAAAAGCCAGATCACTTAAAAACCAAGGACAAATCCCTGCGGTGGTTTATGGTCCCGGTGTTAAGAATTTTTCATTGCAGGTAGACGAAAAAGAATTTAAAAAGGTGCTTTTAAAAGCCGGCGAAAGTTCGTTAATCGAGCTTCGGTTAGACAAAGACCCTTTGGTAAGCTCAGGGCAAGAAAAAAAGCCGGTATTGATTCACGATATTCAAAAAGATCCGGTTTCAGGTAACATAATCCACATTGATTTTTACCAAGCCGATTTAAAAGAAGAAGTGAAGGTTATGGTGCCGTTAGTGTTTGAAGGCACGGCTCCTGCGGAAAAGGATTTGGGCGGTACCTTAAATAAAAATATGCTGGAAATTGAAGTCAAAGCTTTGCCCCAGAATTTGCCCCATGAAATTAAAGTTGCTATTGATTCTTTAAAAACATTTGAAGACCATATCTTGGTAAAAGATTTAGTGTTGCCCAAAGATGTAAAAGTCATAAAAGATCCAAGTGAAATTATAGCTTCAGTGCTTGCTCCCCAAAAAGTGGAAGAAGAGTTGGCAACTGAAATTAAGGAAAATGTGGAAGGTGTTGAAAAAGTGGTCAAAGAAAAGAAAGAAGAGGTAGTTATTGAAGAGCCTAAAGGATGATTATTACAAAGACAATAAAGAGCCCTGTCAAATTGACAGGGCTCTTTTGTATTAGGTATAATGAAAAGACAAAACATATGTCTTTTCAAAATCTCAAAAAAATACTATTTTTATCCCTGGTGCTTTTTGCAGTTCCGTTTTTTGTCATGGGAGAAGACTTGGCTGTTATGTGCCAGCAAATTTCCAGCACCGATACTAGTTGCCAAGATTTAAGTTCCGCCGATTGTCGGGCATTGCTTGAAAAGTGCGCCGCCTATTACGATGACCAGAGTTCCAAAATCGCAGAAGATATAACTAAGACAAAACAACAAAAAAATACCCTGCAAACCCAGATTTCCACCTTGAAAAAAAAGATTACGGGCTTGGAATATCAGATTAGCCAAGGCACATTGATGGTAAAAGACCTTAACTTGCAAATTGGTGATACACAAATTTCTATAAATAAAACCACGACAAAAATCGGCAATTCCCAAAACCAGATTTCCCAAATTTTAAGGTCAATTTACCGTGAAGACCAAAAATCTTCGGTGCAAATTTTATTGGAGGGTAATTTGACTGATTTTTTTAGCAATATGGCCTATTTGGAAAGCTTAAATGCCAGGGTGTCAGACCTTCTGGAAAGCACCAAAGACTTGGAATTTTATCTGGAATCTCAAAAAGAAAAAATGGACACTGAACGGGGTAGTTTGCAAAAAACCATAAAAATCCAAAATCTCCAAAAACAGGAAAATGAACAAAATAAAAACAAGCAAGCCAGCTATTTAAAGCTTACCGAAGCGCAATACCAGCAACAGGTAAAAGAAAAGCAGGTTGCGGATAAAAACGCCACTGCTATTAAAGCAAGGATCTTTGACTTAATCGGCGTTTCCGCCGCACCCACGTTCGGCCAGGCAGTTGAGATTGCCAAATATGTTTCCAGTATTACCGGAGTCAGGCCAGCTTTTCTTTTAGCAATATTAACCCAGGAATCAAATCTTGGAAAAAATGTGGGGCAATGCTATCTGACCGATTTTGCCAACGGGAACGGTATCAGCTTAAAGGGGGTTGCTAAACAAAGGGTTATGAGCCCTAAATCCATACCGAGTTTTATTAGTCTTACCGAATCTTTGGGAATGGAATCAAAAAAGACAGCGGTTTCTTGCTGGGTGCCGATGTATTCGGGTGGTGCGCCTTATGGCTGGGGCGGAGCCATGGGGCCTGCTCAATTTATCGCTTCAACGTGGAATTTATATACCGAAAAAGTTTCAAATATAACCGGAGCTTCTGCAAATCCTTGGAACATTAAGGACGCATTTTTGGCTTCAGGCTTATTGTTAATGGATGGAGGGGCAAAGACTAATGAATCTGCGGCGGCGGCCAAGTATTATTGTGGGGGGAATTATGGTAGGTCTGAATGCCGGTCTTACGCAAATTCAGTGTTGCGATATGCCGGCCAGTACGAGGCTGATATTAAAGCCATCGGAGGCTGATGATTTAGGATTTATGATGTAAGATTTATGAATAAAAAAACCGGCGTGCCGGTTTTTTTATCCGGAAAAAAACTTGATAAAATTTGAAAATACGTATATATTAAAATCTATCACAAGTAAGGAGTAATAAGTAATCCCTCTCTTTAACCGCCAAAAGGAGTAATTTCCGTGCAAGAACCTATGGTATCGTTGTACAAGTTGGAGATTCGATCGGAAGCATGGGATACCCAAAAACAAGAGGGTATTAAGCAAGTAGCGCTCGTTGCCTACGGCCTTGATGTTAAAAAACTCTACTGCAGAGCTGAGCAGATCCAAACATTATTTCCTAGAATTCGGATCCATGTTTGGTATGCCGGTAGTTTTCCGATCATGGAGGCTAATGCTCTTCTTGACCTGGAAGACCTTCCCGTGCTTTGGGCTTTGCCAGAGTACCTGGCATGGGAGGAATCCAAGAAGGTGTAAAATTTGCCACCGGTCTTTAATAGTGGCAAGCCCCGCGATAATTTCAACGGGTTTTTTATTTACAAAAAATCCGCCTTTCGGCGGATTCATAAATCTTAATTCTTAAATCATATTTTGCGGAACGCTTTAAAAATCGGTTCCATGTCGCCTTCAATAATGTTTTCCAAATTGTGCCACGATTTTCCGAGGCGGTGATCAGTAATCCTGTTTTGCGGAAAGTTGTACGTTCGTGATTTTTCGCTGCGTTTTGCCCAGCCGATTTGTTCTCTGCGCGCTTCGGTTAATTTTGATAGGTCGGCTTCTTCTTGCTGTTGCAATAATTTAGCGGCTAAAATGTTCATGGCGTTTTCTTTATTTTGCAGTTGGTTTCTTTCTGATTGGCTGGTTACCACAATACCACTTGGCTTATGGGTTATTCTTATGGCCGACTCGGTTTTGTTGACGTATTGTCCGCCTGGCCCGGAAGCCTTATAAGTATCAATTTTTAAATCGCTGGGGTTAATTTGTATGGCTTCTCGCTGGTTGGGTTTTTTTAGTACGGCCACGGTGACGGTTGAGGTATGCACTCGCCCCTGTTTTTCGGTTTTGGGAATCCGTTGTACTCGCATAACCCCGCCTTCATTTTGCATTTTATCGAAAGCGCCCGAGCCCTGCAATTCAAATACAATTTCTTTATAACCGCCGATATCTGATTGGCTGGAATCTAACACCCGCTGGCCCCAGCCTTGGCTGGAACCATATTTTGAATACATCCGGTATAAATCACGCACAAAAAGCCCGGCTTCGTCTCCGCCCGTCCCCGCACGCATTTCTATGATAACAGACTGTTTGCCCTGAGGCGCCTCGAAGGGTTTTTCATTTTCCATAAATTTTTTATATCATGTAATTCAAAAAAAATCCACCCCGCCGATTTCTCTATACCACAAATTCAGAAGCTTCTGAATTTGTGGTATAGAGAGAAATTCAGTTATTTGCCATAGTAATCTTGCAACAAGCTATAGATAATGTTATTTTCAATTAAACTTTGTGCAATATTACAAGCACCTTAACAATGAAGGAGAGATCGTGAACGAATATCGCATGAGATATACCAGAACTGTTGCTGAATTTATGGGAGATTCACATATTCTTATCGCAGAGACTAAAGCTGCTACGCACTCCGATGCCATAGCATTTTTTCAAAAATTCTTATCTTTGCAAGCTGAATCCATGACGGCGTCAGGAAAAAGGTATGTTTTTAAAATGATAAAAGTTGTACGTATTGATCAGCCTGAGATAACTACAGTTATTTTTGGAGGTTAAAAACATGGAATGCGAACTTTGCCATGGGAAAGAATGCATTTTTGTAGTTGACTGTGCAGTCCAATGTCAAAGTTGTGACTTTCATCAAAAAGGCCACTATAAAAAGTGCCCCAATTGCCATGGGACTGGCATGGCAACCAATATGTATCAAATGGTATACGGGCGATCTTTGGATAATTCTTTGCTTACAACAGAAACTCTATTGCATTTGGAACGGTCTTTTGATTCTGATAGAACCGCCGTGGATTACTTTTTCAATTGGCTGGCCGAGCAAAACGGCGCATTATCTTTCGGGCCAGGACTTTATTATCGTATGATAGAAATTTTTCTCCTTGACCAGTTTGGTGGGAGACGTAGAATTTGTCGAGGTTGATAATAAAAGCGGATGCGAAAGTGTCCGCTCTTTTTTTACCAACCTTGATTTTGTGGCAAGAGGGTGGTAGTTTGAAATTAAGCTAAAATTTCTGCACTTTAAAAAGAGGCCCAAATGATGAGCAAAAAAAGAGAGAAGAAAAGGTATCGTTTGACCTATGCCGAAATTGCTTTACACGATCCTTTAAGCGACAATGTGATGTTGCAAAGAGAATTTAAGGCTAAGTCAGATAGTCATATAATACAAAGAGTTGCCAATTTTTTGGATGCAAAAAATAAAGGAAGAGCATTGTTTAGGTATCAGAAGTTTTTTGTCGGCCGCATTGATGTGGCCGACGGGAAAGAAGTGGTGGTTGAAATTTAATTATAGGCTAGAGCGGATACCAAAATATCCGTTATTTTTTTGCAGGGTATTGATTTTATTTCAAAGACCGTTATTAATGCGAATCTCGTTTGGCAAAAGTAAAAAGACTTTTTCGGTCTCTTTGCGGATAATTTTGCCGCAAAGCTTGGTAAAAATGTTTATGCGTAGGCAAGCTACGTATAAACATTTTTCCGAACCTGGCGCCAAAATTCTCTCGCAAATAGTTCCGATTGCCAAACGAGATTCGCATTTATAGATATAATGGACTATCTATGGTATTGTAAATATACGCAGACTAAGAAGATCAATAAAAATATAAAATAAAGTTTTAAACTATTGTGAAAAATTTACAAAAAGGCGTTCTTTCAATAATGCTAGTACTAGTTATTGGTGTAGTAGTTATTGTCGGTATTGGTGGCGGAGTTTATTATTACGCAAAAAAAAATCAAAAGACCAATATTATTAAAGACATAAATAATACGAATAATACCCGTAATACCGATACTATTAAAGTTGATAACTCCCAATTTAAAACCTGTAATACTTTTGCAGATTTGGGTTGTAGCCCAATTTCTCGAGGCGCTGAAACCATTGATCCGGCGCCTATTGTTTGCGGATGCATACCAACGTGTAGTGCCAAATTGTATTTGATTGCTAGTAAAGTAAATGGTTTTTGGCCAGACGGTTCATCAAAAGGTTCATTCCATTGCAGTCCAGACCAAGTTCAATAATGTATGCATTATGGTTATTTTAGGTAAAAAAGCTCAGATGGACTTTTTGCATTGGCTAACACATTGGCTAACTGGCTTGTATTTATTACGAAAGTTTGATAGTATTTTGATATTGGATTAATACTATAACTATTATGAAAGCAGATATCCATCCAATTTATTTTCCAAAAGCAGGCGTCAAATGCGCCTGTGGTAATTCGTTTACGGTGGGATCAACCAAAGAATTTATAGAAACTGAAATTTGCGCCAAGTGCCATCCGTTTTATACCAAGAAAGAAAAAGTATTGGATACGTTGGGAAGGGTGCAAAAGTTTAAGGATAGGGCCGCTAAAAAGCAGCCACCAAAGGTTAAAAAGGTAAAAGCTAAAAAAGAACAAAAAACTATTTAATTATTTTTAGCACCTGGCAATTGGCATCTAGCAACCGGCTAGAAGCTAGAAGCTAGAAGCTAGAAGCTGGTAATGAGCGAAGATACTAAAGCATCAATTTTAAATGTAGATCAAATGCAAATCGCAGGATTGCATTTTGGCCATAGAGTTTCACGGCTCCATCCTAAAATGAAACCGTATGTTTCCGGCATTAAAAACAATGTTCATATTATTGATTTGGAAAAAACCGGAAAGGAATTTGAGAAAGCGTTAGTATTTATTGCAAAATTAATCTCTGAAGGAAAAACGATATTATTTGTTGGTACAAAAATACAGGTAAAACAATACGTAAAAAGCAATGCGGAAATTTCGGGTATGCCCTATGTGATTGAGCGGTGGCTGGGAGGAACATTTACTAATTTTGAAACTATCGTAAAAAGAGTACAATATTTTAAAGAATTGGAAAATAAAAAAGCGACCGGAGAACTTGAAAAGTATACCAAAAAAGAGCGGTCAATGTTTGACAAGGAGTTGGAGATTTTAAGAAAAAAATTTGAAGGGATAAAACACATGACAAAACTTCCGGATGCCGTATTGATTTTAGATGTTAAAAAAGACATTACGTGCGCCAAAGAAGCCCGCAGAAAAGGAATTAAAATAATCGGGGTAGTGGATACCAATGTTGACCCTTCTTTGGCGGATTATCCGATTCCGGCAAACGATGATGCCATTTCTTCGGTTTCGTATATCTTGGAAAAAATTTCAGAAACAATACAAGATGCGAAATAGCGACACCAATCCACAAATGACATCCGAATCTACCAATAACGTATTCGTAGATTAGTGTGTAATTTGTAGATTAGAGTCGCCTTATTTAATGATTAGTATTGATCAAATAAAACAACTAAGGGAAGAAACCGGTGTCTCGCCGGTGGAAATAAAAAAGGCCCTAGAACAAGCCGGAGGCGATATTGAGAGAGCCAAGGAACTGTTACGAGTGTGGGGTAAAAAAATATCGGATAAAAAAATGGCCAGGGAAACTTCGCAGGGAGTCATTGATTATTATATTCATCCTAATTTAAAAACAGGGGTGTTGCTGGATATCCGGTGTGAAACCGATTTTGTGGCAAAATCCCCGGAATTTAAAAATTTAGCCCATGAAATTTGCCTACAGATTGCGGCCTTAAAACCATTATTTATTTCTGAAGATTTAATCCCTGAAGAATTTTTAGACGGTGAAATAAAAATATACCAAGAACAAATTGCTAATTCCGGAAAGCCGGAAAATTTGGTAGCGCAAATTTTAGAAGGTAAAATTAAAAAATACAAAGAGTCGGTTTCTTTATTAAGCCAGTCATGGATAAAAGATGACGCAAAAACCATTAAACATCTAACGGAAGACACGATTTCGAAAGTGGGGGAAAATATAGAAATAAAAAAGTTTGCAAGGTTTGAAATATAATAATAGGATCTAGTGCCTAGGGGACAGGGTTTAGTGCAACGATTCACTAGACGCTAGACCCTAACCCCTAGACCCTAAAAAATGCTTCAACTTATAGCATCTGTTATTTTTTTAATATCAATTAGCGGTATCGCTTTTATTTTGTTTAAGAAAGCCCCGCTATTGGTAAAATTACCCCAGAACGGGTCAGTAGGATTTAAAAAACATGATTTTGTTTTGCAAATTGAAAAAAAGATCAAAGATGCCCACTTTCGTCTTTTTGAAAAACAAATGTTGTTGCACAAAATTCTTTCTCTTATAAAGGTGTGGACGTTAAAAATAGAAACAAGAGTAGATACACTTTTGCACGGCATACGAAAAAAGGCTCAACAATTAGATAAAGAAGTTAAAAAGAAGAAGTAGTTTCGCCTCCCTAGCTTAGTGGTAAAGCAGGGCTTTTGTAAAGCTCAGATACGGGTTCGATTCCTGTGGGAGGCTTTTTATCGGACAAAAGACGTTTTTAAAGAAACGTCTTTTGTGTTATACTAAGCATAGTAGATAATATTGTAAAGAAATCAACTTACCAATTCGTACGAATTGGTAAGTGCTAGAATAAAAATAATACTGTTAATTAAAATATGAGCATATGAGCAAACATTGGGTTAATATTTTTAAGGCACTTGGTAATATAAACCGTATTAAAATAATAACAATGCTGGTTAGTGGAAAAAGCATGACGGTTACAGAAATTTCTCAAGAGATTAAGGTTTCTTTAAAATCAACATCAAGGCATTTGTTTATTCTAAAAAATATGGAGTTACTGGAAAGCGAGGGTAAAAATGGACATGTGTTTTATAGTATAAACAAAAATGCGCCAGTTGATTTTAAGCAGGCGATTAAGCTATTTTGTTAACGATATTAAGAATCCGTCTTTTCACTTACCAATTCGTACGAATTGGTAAGTGGTTATTAAAGTAAATACGCTAAACTGATAGACAGTTGGGAGTATAATAATATGAAAAAAATAATTTTAGTGTTCATTATTATTACAGTTATTGTGGTGGCAATTTTAGGAGTTGCTTTTGTATTTTATAATGGTTCAAAAAAAACCTATTATCCAGATTCTGAAGGGTGGGACAGAAAGGCATTGCAGGGAGATGAATTTGAAACTCTTTTTCCACTAACACTCGGAGAAAATCTTTACCTTGTAAGTCCAACTGAGGAAGGTGTTTTTGAAAGCAAGGGACCTAGTACCCAAGATACTGCTTTTGTTGAGTACAGGAATAATACCAAAATAAATTTAGGAACAGCTGAAAAAGAAAATGTATTCACAATAGTAACAGCTCAAAGGTCTTTTTATGTGCACCGAACATTTAAAAAAATGCCAGCTTTAAAGATCTGGACAGAACAGGTGTCTTTAGAAGAATTTCTTAAATATAAAACAGCTTTAGTAGATCTATTGAATAGTTACCCATCAACTAATATAGAAAAAACTGATTATAAAAATCATGAATACTATACCTACCTTGGAAAGAATTTAACCCCCGAAGGATTAAAAGGTAAGAATTCTATTGGGGGAGTTTATGTATTCTTCCCTGAAAAAAATACCGGACTGTTTATTTTTTTATTCAACACAAGGTATGACACGTCCAATGCTTATCTGATTTCAAGTAATGAAATCAATAGTATCACTCATGAGATTATTGATTCGGTCATAAGATAAATGAACGAGCTTGCTCAAGCTTGCTCAAGCTATTGACAATGGTTTTATTTAGAATAGAATAGCTATATATTCTTAAAACTAGAAACTACAACAAACATATTTTAAAACTTGATTGTTTATAAAATATCCGCGAAAATTTTGAAAGAGTTCAAAATTTTCGCGGGTGTTTTTTTCAACGCCAGCAGGCGTTGCCCTTTGAAGCTTTCTTGTCTTTCCGTAGCTTTACGCGAAGGAGGAAGTGAAAGAGGGCAGAAGCGATAGAACGGAAAGTAATTTGAAAAATCCAATATTTTGATATTCGTATAAAAATACGAATACATAGAATATATATAATGAATCCCGATTTTACAAAACCATCGTAAATTCGGGGAAGTAAGGTAAGAAAACGAAATGGAAAACCAAGCACTCAATGTTTTGAGTACTCGGTAATTTTCACTTCGTGAAAATTAGTTTTTTAAAGTTGTTTCGAATAAGCTTTTATTAAGTGCTTTAACTTAATATTTTATTTGAGAGTTTGATCCTAGCTCAGGGTGAACGCTGGAAATGTGGATACCGGCATGCAAGTCAAGGGGCCGCAAGGCACCGGCGAACGGCTTAGTAACACGTAGATACATACCGTAAAGTGGGGCATAGCTCGTCGAAAGACGGGGTAATTTCCCATAGCACCAATCCAAAACTTAGAAAGTTTTGGAATTATTCTAATTATACTAATTACTCTAATTATTCTAATCAATACCTGAATTAGTGAATTTCTAATTTCTAAAACGATTTAGGATTTGGATATTTTCGATTTGGGATTTGATTAGGTTAATTAGGTTAATTAGAATAATTAGGTTAATTCCGTCCAAAACTTGTTGAGTTTTGGATTGGTTAAAGGCGCAAGCCGCTTTATGAATGGTCTGCGGTCTATCAGCTAGTTGGTGGGGTAAAAGCCTACCAAGGCTATGACGGATAGGGGGCGTGAGAGCGCGACCCCCAAGAATGGCACTGCGATCAATCGGTCGCCTAGAGAAGTAATTTTCTAGTAAAATCTAGCTATATCGGTGGAACCCAAGAGTACTTAATTATGCTATAATTAGGTATGGGCAATCCCGAGGGAAGTCGAATATTATCTATTAAAGTCTCAACGTCTGAGGCAGCTTTTATTGCAGGTTTTCTAGAAGGGGATGGCTGTATTTCAGCAAAAATAGGCCCCACTTCTGGAAGCTATAGAGTTCGTTTGGTTATTAGTTTCACTCAACATACAAAAAATAAAATTGTACTAGAGTATATCCAAAAACTTATCGGAGGAAATATGATGCATTATGCTTCAAGAAATATGTCAGAATTGACTATTTCCAACCGAGATGAAGTTTTTGAAGTTCTCAACATTATTTTTCCATTTTTAGTAAGCAAAAAGAAACAAGCTGAAATTGGCTTGGAAGTTATTGCGACACTAAATAAAGGTAAAAGAGGATTATTGAGAAATTCAAACGATTTACTAAAAGCAGTAAAATTAGCTGAAGATATCAGAGATTTGAATTCAAATCGGAAGAATAAAACAGTTCACACTTTTGACAAAGTGTTTGCCAGATTGAAAGAGAAAAATATTTTGACCCCGTAACGACTTACCGAGTACTATTTTTAGTGCTTGGTGGATGGGAGGTTAAATCTTCCATAACACGCTAGCACCATATATTTTATAAAAATATATGGATGAAGGTATAGTCTATACCATAAGAAACTATGGACGATCTGTTAAAGATCTATAAATATGACGGGCCATAC
>MHPA01000033.1:0-3166 GCA_001820255.1 Candidatus Staskawiczbacteria bacterium RIFCSPLOWO2_01_FULL_38_12b
TTATGGTGGCAGTTTTGCAACAAATTGCCACCCGACTTCATTCTATCATTTTTCGTCATTTTGAGCATTTCGTAATTCACAGTAGGCTACGATAAAAAATTCTATCAAATTTCTACTCCCAAATTTGAAAAAAATACCTCGAAAGCATTTCGCAATTCACAGGTATTACATAAAATTTATTAGGGTAACGGTAGTTCGCTGGGAAATGTTTCCCGGCTTTGACAAACTAGTAAAAAAGGGGAGGCTTTCTAATGCTGAAGCGAGAGAAGAAAAGTGAAAAATGTGCAGAATTTAAAAGATTATTTGACTTGCAAATCAAAACCCTTAAGTCTATTTTTAGAAATCGTTTTGGAAATAACTCATCTGGCAAAAGAACTTATTGGGAAGTTATGGATGGATTTTTAAGGCAAAGAGATAGAGTCACAGAGAAAGCTAGTACTATGGTCATTGGAGAAAATAATATTCCATTTCTGCCCGTATATACTGGTCGTCGCATTGATATGGTACGTATTGGTGGAAAAATTGGCTTTGAACATATTTACACTTCGGCGTGGATAAATATAGTTGATGCGCCACTAGAACACGATCGTTGCATAGAGTATTATATATTTGATATTGAAAACGGCTATTCTACTTTAGGTAAGAGTCCAAAAGATGCCCACAAAATCCTAAAGACCAGGTTAAGATCCCCGCTTACTGTAGATGAAATTATAGCACTTTGCATACACACAAATGTTCTCTCAAGCCATGATGTCTGGGCTCCAGGATCGCGTTGTGGGTACGTAAACTCCGTACCATTTATCAAGGCTAAAAGTTTTCTTGATACTGGCCCTCAGCTTGATATTGAATATCAAGACAAATCGGATGATAAGCGCGGCTCCCCTTCATGCATTTACAGATTAGAATAACTAGTCCCCAAAAGCACTAAAAACATAAAGCCTCAGTTAATTGATTGGGGCTTTTTTATTTACAAAAGTTTTAGTAACCAAGGTTTATTTTTTATCCTTGTTATCATTATTTAATTTGTGTAATAATTGATGTATGACAGATTTAGATTTGATATATCAAAAAGTTAGTAAACTAATTAAAAAATCTGAATTACCTGCTTTTGCCGTTTTTGATTTTGATAATACTTGCATAGTGAATGATATTACTGAAGCAACTTTGGCATATATGGCACGCCATAATTTATTTAAAGATAAAAATCTTTTGGGAGGCAAATCCGAAGATACGGAAAATGAAATATACTCCAAAGCTATTTTTGATAACTATTATAATTTATTGGAAGAAAATAAAGTTAAAGAGGCCTACGAATTTATATCCCAGATTTTAAGCGGGTTTAATATTAATGAAGTTAGTCCGCTTATTGATAGGGTTATAAATTTTGAAAGTAAAGATATAACAACAGACAAATTATTTGATAGAGAAATTGCCAAAGGGTTAAAACCCAGAGAGCAAATTACTGGACTTATTAATCTATTGAAAAGTAATGGTATTGAAGTTTGGATTATTACCGCATCCATTGAAGTTTTAGTTAAAGAAGCAGTGAAATATTTTAATATCCAAGCTAAGGTTATCGGGGTCAAAAATACTATTATTGATAATACATTTACCGCCCAATTGGAAAAACCATTATCAATGTTTGAGGGGAAAGTTGAATGCATTAAAAAGTTTATAGACCCAAAAAAAAGTCCGCTACTTGGGGCAGGGGATAGCATATACGACTTGCCCATGTTAGAATATTGTAAAACAAAAGTGGTGGTTGATCGTAAAAACGCTTTAGCCGCCAAAGCAAAAGAAAATAATTGGTTTTTAATTTAAAACATAAGACCTCTTGCAAAATAAGCTTTTACTGCAAATTGCAAGAGGTCTATAGAATTACATATGCCAAGCAAAGTATATTCGGGAGCCATCGTGGGACTAGACGCAAAACTGGTGGAAGTGGAAATGGACGTTTCGCACGGACTGCGGTCTTTTACTATTGTGGGACTTGGCGATCGGGCGATTGAAGAATCAAAAGAACGAATAGAATCGGCCATCAAAAGCTCAAAATTACTCTCGCCCCGCCAGCGGACGTTCCGAGTGCTGGTAAATTTGGCGCCAGCTGATGTAAAAAAAGAAGGCTCGCTCTACGACTTGCCAATTGCCCTGGCTTTTTTAATTGCTTCAAAACAAACCAGCTTTAATCCGGGAAACCGGATATTTTTAGGAGAGCTATCACTGGACGGCGCCTTAAGGCCGATTAAAGGAGCTTTATCGTTTGCCATGTTAGCTAAAAAACATAACATCAAAGAATTAGTTTTGCCAAAACAAAATGCCAACGAAGCTTCTTTAATAAAAGATCTGCGGGTAATTGGGGTGGAAAGTTTGGCCCAGGCATTGGCTTATCTGGAAAACAGGGTCATCATCCAACCACATCAGTCAGAACAAGAACCTGTTTTCCAAAACCCGGGAAATTCGGTTGATATTAGCTGGGTAAAGGGCCAAGAATATGCAAAGCGTGCGCTAGAAATTACCGCGGCCGGCGCCCACAATCTATTTTTTTCCGGACCGCCCGGGGGCGGCAAAAGCCTGCTGGCAAAAGCCCTGCCTTCTATTTTGCCGACCTTGAATTTTCAAGAAGCGCTGGAGGTTACCAAAATTTACAGTGTGGCCGGATTATTAAAAGAAAACGAAACCATGGTTGATGCACGCCCGTTTCGCGCCCCTCATCACATTGCTTCCGAAGCTTCATTATTAGGAGGGGGGACACCATTAAGACCTGGTGAAATTACCTTAGCCCATCGTGGCGTGTTATTTCTAGATGAATTCCCGGAGTTCCACCGCGATGTTTTAGAATCATTGCGCCAGCCCATTGAAGAAGGTAAAATCACCATTTCCCGCGCCAAAAATACCATTACCTTTCCCAGCCGGTTTATGTTAATTGGCGCCAGCAATCCCTGTCCGTGCGGATTTTTAAACAGCCCGGAAAGGCCTTGTATTTGCTCACCTTCCCAGGTTTCCATGTATAAAAGAAAACTATCGGGGCCCTTAATGGACAGAATTGATATTTTTATTAACGTGCCGGCGGTAACATATGATAAATTAGCCGATACTTCCACGGACAACCAAAGTGGCGCTATAAAAGCAAGGATAGAATCGGTGCGCCAAATCCAAAAACAAAGAT
>MHPA01000033.1:3192-6125 GCA_001820255.1 Candidatus Staskawiczbacteria bacterium RIFCSPLOWO2_01_FULL_38_12b
TAACCAACTCTGAAATGCAAATCCCGCACATAAAAAAATACTGCCAAACAGATGTAAAATCCCAGGAACTGTTAAAAAAATTTGTTGACTCGGGCAAATTATCCGCCAGGGGATACCACCGTATTTTAAAAGTGGCGCGAACCATCGCTGATCTGGCGGGCGCCGCAAATATCCATCACGACCACATTGCGGAAGCCCTGATGTATCGGCTAAAAAACTAGACAAGTCTATTAACAAAAAAGCCGTCCCGCTTTGCGGGACGGCTTTTGATTTCTACCAGAACTACTGTTTAAACTTAATCGTAGCACCTAGTCTGTATTTTGCTAAAAAGTTCTCCGTCCCTCTTGTCTCAAAATGAAGGTGGCAGCCGGTTGATTCTGTGCCGGTGCTGCCCATAAAGCCAATCGTCTGTCCGGCAGTTACTGTTTGCCCCGATTTTACCAACATCGTTTGCAGGTGGCCATAATAAGTTGAAGTTCCATTGTAGTGGGAAATAGTTATAAAATTCCCATATCTTGCATTAAATTGTGCCCTCTGTATTATTCCTGAAGCAGCAGCATATATGGGCGTTTCACACTTATTAGCCACATCTATTGCTCTTCCTGAAAATCCGTGACGCCAGTGGGTAACCTTTCCTTCAGCCGGGTAAATAAAGAAACTGTCTGCGGTAGGAATTTGAGCTATAGGGGGCGCAGGCTTTGGAGGCATCTGGCCATTTGGCAAAAAAATTACATCGTTAACAAAAATGTTTCCTTCGTTTTCAAGTCCATTGAAAGCAATAATTTCTTCTGTAGTTGACTTATATTTTTTGGCGACCTCGCTTAAAGTATCTCCCGGCCTTACTTCATAAATCACTCCATTTATAGGGGGAATTACCATACTTTCCCCCACCTTAAGAGCCGAGCTTTTAGAAATATTATTAGCCCAGGCGATGGTGTTTTCTGAAATAGAAAACTTTTCGGCCAAACCCTTAATAGTGTCACCGGGCAAAACGGTATAATCAATAACCTCTTTTCTTTCCTGGTCAGCCCCTCCAAAAATGTCTCCCAAGGTTTGAGTGGTTAATGTAGATGGAGTGGAAACGGCATGCAAAGAGTTGCCCTGGACAATTTGAAGATCAAGGGTTTCAAGGGCAAGTTGGTTATGTTGGCTGGCAAATAACTCGTTGCTGGCCAGGTTATCGGTATTTTTAAAAAATGAATTAAAAAGGATAAAATTGCCGTTTTGGTTAGGCAATGCCAAGCTGTCAGAGTAAAAAAATAATGCTCCGAACAAAACAAACGACAGCACCCCAAAGTAAAAAAAGGGGTTTTTTGAAAATCCCTTCGTTGATGCCCTTTTGGCGCCTGTCCTGCCATGCAAAGCACTGCGGCCAGATTTAAATTTTTTACCAAATAATGTATACAAGGTATTACCTAAAGACTATCATTGCCAGGGGCCCAAGTCAAGCAGTTATCCCCAGTAGAAGAATTTTGACAGCCCCGCGCCATAAAGGCGCGAGATAAAAAACAAGTCAAAATTCTCTACTGGATTAGTCCTGTAGTGAAATTTGGCTTTGGTTTTAACCGCACGAGGCTTGCGAGCCTCGTGCGGGCTGCCAAATTTCTACTACTAGGGCACACAGAATAATTTTACATGCTATAATATCCTAATGAATTTATTTTCTGTAACCGAGATAAAAGCAATTCTTGAAAAATACAACACCCATCCCTCAAAAACGATGGGGCAGAATTTTTTAATAGACAAAACGGCACTCCATAAAGTTATCGAAGCCGCTGACATACGGGGCAACGATACTGTTGTGGAAATCGGCCCGGGCATGGGGACGCTGACCCTGGAACTGGCCAAAAAAGCAAAAAAAGTCATTGCCATAGAAAAAGACCGGGCAATGGTAGAAATGTTACAAGAAACCCTAAAAACCCATACAACGGTAAAAATCATCCAAGGGGACGGACTGCGCTATGAATGTAACCTTAAAAAATATAAAGTCGTGGCAAACATACCCTATTATATAACTTCGCCCATCATCAGAAAATTTCTTGAAGCGAAATACCCACCAGAAACCATGGTACTGATGGTTCAAAAAGAGGTGGCCCAGCGGATAACGGCCAGCCCGCCCCACATGAGCATTCTTGCGGCGTCGGTGCAATTTTACGCAAAAGCCCAAATTATTTCTTATGTTTCAAAAGGCTGTTTCTGGCCGGCGCCAAATGTTGATTCGGCTATCATTAAAATTGTCCCGCACCAAGACAAGCCCACCATACCTACTGATGATTTTTTTATCGTCGTAAAAGCCGGGTTTTCCCATCCCCGGAAACAACTGATCAATAACTTATCCGTATCGTTAAAGAAAAATAAAAAAGAGGTGCAAGCATGGCTGTCAAAAAATAACATCAACCCCCTGCAACGAGCCGAAACATTAAATGTTCAAGATTGGATAAACCTGACAAAGAGTTTGTAGATTTATAACAGCTTTGATTTATACCCCAAAAATCGACGGTCGTCGATTTTTGGGACTGAAAGTTATTAGACCAACCCAACCAATTACTTTTGTTACGAAAAAGCAAATTTTCGAGCTAGAAATTTGATAGAATTTTTAGGCTTGCCCTGCGGGCCCGCCTAAAAATTATAGCAAATTTGTGGCCGAAAATATGATTTTGCAGTAGAAAGTAATTGGTTGGGTTGGTCTATCGATCATTTTTTAGTTATAAAGCTTTTTTAGACTTGCTTCTGTGCCGCGCCCGCAGGTGCGGCACAGAAGCGGCGCAAAAGCAATGGCACTAAACGTATAAATCCTGCTATTGTAAAAACTGTGGATTACTTTGTGAATTAATTGTTGATTACTGTGAATTACGAAATGCAATATCGGTCTGAAAATTTGGACGATTCAAACACGCTTTGGATCAGCCAAGTTTTAAGATCGTGTTGCAAAT